>NZ_JALVIW010000078.1:0-60307 GCF_027028515.1 Desulfurobacterium sp.
GAATTTCTACCAATGGACAGAATGGAAAAAGGGATAGAAGAAGCGGTAGAAAACTTGGGAAAGGCAACCTCTAAAGAGGCTGCCCAGGCTATAATGACAACCGATACGTTCCCGAAAACCGCTTTTTTTGAAGGGAAAGGTTTTACCATCGGCGGAATAGCAAAAGGGGCAGGTATGATAGACCCTGCAATGGCAACGATGCTTTCGTTCATCGCTACAGACGCAGAGATAGACAAAAAATTGCTTGAAAAAGCGTTAAGAGAGGCAAACGAAATAAGCTTTAACGCAATAACCGTTGATGGTGACATGAGCACCAACGATACTGTATTCTTCCTTGCAAACGGTACATCAGGAAAGAGAATAACGGAAGAAAATTACGGCGAATTTTTAGATGGTTTGAAAGAAGTGATGAAATCCCTTGCCTACCAGATTGTAAAAGATGGGGAAGGCGCAACAAAAGTGGTGAGAATTAAAGTCATCGGTGCAAGGACAAAAGAAGAAGCAAGGAAAGTGGCAAGGAAAATTGCCCTTTCACCTTTAGTAAAAACGGCTGTTTTTGGCTGCGACCCGAACTGGGGAAGAATCATAGCAGCAGCCGGCAGCGCAGGCGTAAAATTAGTGGAAGAGAAAACCGAACTTAAAATCGGCGGTTACCTCCTCTTTAAAGGGACAAAGACAGACTACGACGAAACCGTCGTGCATAAGTACATGAAAAAAAGTGAAGAGATTGTGATAGAAGTTAACCTTAACCTTGGCAGCGCATCTTTTGAATATTTAACCTGCGACTTTAGCTATGAATATGTGAAAATAAACGCTGAATACAGGACTTAAAATGGTTGCCCTGATAGATGCAGGAAACAGTTTTGTAAAAGTTGTTTTCTGGAACGGCAAAACGTTTGAAAATGCAATTCAGATACCAACAGGGGAAGTCAGGAAATTTTTTCCTGTAAAAGGTGAATCGGCAGTTATCTCAAGCGTAGTTCCGTCACTTAATGAAACTTTTAAGAAAGCCTTCAAAAAAACAACTTTTGTAAACGCCCGGATACCGCTTCCTGTAAAGATAGACTACAAAAATCCTGAAAGGTTAGGCGCTGACAGAATAGCCCTCGCCTGCGGAATTTTAGACTACGGAAACAGCGGCATAGTTGTGTCTGCAGGAACAACAGTAGTTGTTGATATAGTTATTGAAAAAACTTTTATCGGCGGAATCATTCTGCCAGGAGTGAAAGCAATCCATAGGGCGCTGAATCTTGTTACAGAGCAGCTTCCAGAAGTGGAAAACAGATTTATAGACAAACTCCCTGGAAAGTCAACAGCAGAATGCATAAAAGTGGGAACAGCCCTCGCACTAAAAGGTGCCGTTAAAGAGGTAATGGAAAAGTATTCAGGCTTACCGGTCGTATTTACAGGCGGCTACGGAAATATTTTAAAAGAAATGATTGGAAAAGGAACCTATGATCCGTTCCTGATTTTTAAGGGAATGGTGAAAATTGTGAAGGAAAAATAAAAGAGGGGGCGTATGCCCCCTCTTCTACCTTAAATCTGCCATTAATATTCAGGCATTGGAGGTACGTTCTTCTCTTCTTTTTCAGGAATTTCAGTAATTGTGGCCTCTGTTGTGAGGAGAAGGCCGGCAACTGAAGCAGCGTTTTGAAGAGCAACCCTCTCAACCTTGGTTGGGTCAATTACACCTGCTGCTACAAGGTCTTCATATTCACCTTTTCTTGCGTTGAATCCGTAGTTTATGCCTTTCTCGTTGATAAGCTCTTTAACCTTCTCAACAACAACCTGTCCGGCGTAACCTGCGTTCTCAGCAATCTGCCTTAATGGTGCTTCAACAGCTTTCTTAACTATCTCAACACCGTGCTTTCTGTCAATCTCGTTAGCTTCGTCAAGCTCTTTTATAAGCTCATCAAGCTTCCTTGCAGCGGCAAGGAGTGCTGTTCCACCGCCGGGAACAATACCCTCTTCTACTGCAGCTCTTGTTGCGTGAAGTGCGTCTTCAACCCTTGCCTTCTTCTCTTTAAGTTCAGCTTCAGTAGCAGCACCTACCTTGATGATAGCTACACCGCCTGCAAGCTTGGCAAGTCTTTCCTGAAGCTTCTCTTTATCATACTCAGAAGTTGCCTTTTCAAGCTCTGCTTTAATCTGCTTAATTCTTGCTTCAATCTCTTCCGGCTTACCTTTACCGCCGATAATAGTCGTGTGCTCTTTGTCAACAACAACCTTGTCAGCCTGACCAAGCATATCAAGTGTAACGTTTTCAAGCTTGATGCCAAGGTCTTCAAGGATAGCCTGTCCACCTGTGAGGATAGCAATATCCTGAAGCATAGCCTTTCTTCTTTCACCAAAACCAGGTGCTTTAACCGCACATACGCTTAATGTTCCACGGAGCTTGTTAACAACGAGTGTTGCCAGAGCTTCACCTTCCACATCTTCAGCGATGATGAGAAGTGGTCTTCCCTCTCTTGCAACAGATTCAAGAACTGGAAGAAGCTCTCTTATGTTTGAAATCTTCTTACCGTAGATGAGAATGTAAGGATTCTCAAGAACAGCTTCCATCTTGTCAGGATCTGTTACGAAGTATGGTGAGAGATAACCTCTGTCAAACTGCATACCCTCAACAACTTTAAGTTCTGTCTTGAGACCTTTAGCCTCTTCAACAGTGATAACGCCTTCCTTGCCTACTTTATCCATAGCTTCAGCGATGAGCTCGCCAATCTCTTTATCGTAGTTTGCAGAAATTGTTGCAACCTGAGCAATCTGCTCTTTTGTCTCAACAGGCTTTGATATTGCCTTAAGCTCTTCTACAACCTTCTCAACAGCAGCGTCAACACCTCTTTTAAGCTCAATGGCATTATCGCCGGCAGTTACAAACTTGAGACCGTCGTTAAAGATAGCCTGAGCAAGAACGGTAGCTGTTGTCGTTCCGTCACCGGCCTTGTCAGCTGTCTTTTGAGCAACCTCTTTAACAAGCTGAGCACCAATGTTCTCAATTGGATCCGCAAGCTCAATCTCTTTTGCAACAGTAACACCGTCTTTTGTAACAAGTGGTGAACCGAACTTCCTTTCAATAACAACGTTTCTACCACCAGGACCCATTGTTGCCTTTACAGCGTTGGCAAGCTTATCAACACCTATCTTAACTTTCTGCCTTGCTTCATCAGCAAATCTAATATCTTTTCCTGCCATGGTTCTCACCTCCTCCTTGAATTTTTTTACTCAACGATGGCAAGGATGTCTTCTTCTCTGATGATGAGATACTTTTCACCATCAAGCTCAACTTCGTTCCCTGCATACTTGCTGTAGAGAACCCTGTCACCGGCTTTAACCTTGAGAGGTCTTACCTCGCCATTGTCAAGAAGTTTCCCTTCACCAACGGCAACAACTTCTCCAATTTGAGACTCTTCCTTAGCGGTATCCGGAAGGATAATTCCACCAGCGGTCTTCTGCTCCATCTCAACTTTCTTTACAACCACCCTATCGTAGAGAGGCTTTAACTTCATCGTCACACCCTCCTTTTTCTAGATTTTTAGCACTCATCTAAGGTGAGTGCTAATCAAGCTTACTATATAATTTAAACGAAAGATGTAAAGTGTCAAGAGAATCATTGGATAAAAAGGCAAAAATAAAGGAAGGTTTTTAATGAGCTTGATAACAACGGATAAAACCGTTTACATGTCCGTAAGCAGTATCGATATCACAAACGATTTTTATTCCGTGAACGTGGAAAGTGCAGTTAGAATTGGCAATCTTAATGTAAGAATTTGCCGCAGAAGAATTTGAAGCATTACTAAAATCAATTACCAGAGTACAGGTATCACTGGAATCATAAACTCTACATACCTTTGTAAGTGTTCCGTTATTGGCAAACTGAGCCATAAGCTCTCCGGCACAGGTAATCAAGTCTGACTGCACTCTTGAAACAACAGCTTTTTCTTTATAGTTAACAAATGTCTGAACAGCTATCAGTGAAAGGATAGAAATAATGGAAATAACAATAAGAAGTTCTATTAATGAAAAAGCCCCCTTTTTGTTCATTCAATTCTCCCCTGCATAATTATATACACATAAATAAAACCGCATCCGGGTAATCCGGACGCGCAGATATCAAATTTGACACGAAAATTTATTATTGTGGCGTACAGGTAATGGTATTTGTATTACTGTCAACTGTGCAGGAAACATTATGCCCTTTCACTTTAAAAGTTGTTGGAGTAATAGCTTGAAGTGTACCATTTGCACTTAATGTAATAGTAGCATTGGTATTGTTATCATCTTTTACAGGACAGGTGTAAGTTGTATTGCCCGTATCGGCAAACTTAGCCATGGCTGCAGTCACGCAGGAAGCCAGCGTTGATTGAATATTTGCCGCAGCCGCCTTTCTTACATAGTTGGTGTACTGCGGAATAGCGATTGCGGCAAGGATTGCAATGATTGCCACGACGATGAGAAGTTCAATCAGCGTAAACGCCTTTCTCATGATGTACCTCCTTTTCTATACGAGTTTTTTGTAGGCTTTTTTAAAACCTCACCAACTTGCATTAGCATTAACCGTGCCAGGTTTATGATTTTAATGATAAAAACGAAAGATATATACTGGACACCACAGAATTAGTCTTATTTGCAATTTACAGGCACAGACAAAAATCCCCATAAAGCAGGTGACAAATTTTGTCACTTATCCGGCTGAATTTAAATTCAGGTGACAATAATTGTCATCTTAAAAGATGGTATCATTTGTTAACGCAAGCTCAGGAGAGAAGCAGTGAAAGGAATAACCGAAAAGTTCAGAGGAAAGAAAATACTGGTTATCGGTGATCTGATGATAGACGAGTATATCTCTGGAAAGGTTGAAAGGATTTCTCCGGAAGCACCCGTTCCAGTTGTGGAGGCAAAAGAAATAGCGGCAAAACCGGGAGGTGCGGCAAATGTTGCGGTAAACTTAAAAATGCTGGGAGCAAAGCCTATCGTTCTTGGCGTGGTCGGAAACGATGAAAAGGGAAAGATGTTAGAGCAGATGCTGAAAAAAAGAGGAATCGACACTTCCCTTCTGATAAAGGATGAAATGAGGCCGACAACCGTAAAAACAAGAATCATAGCCGGCGCTCAGCAGCTTTTAAGAGTTGATTGGGAATCAAAAGAGTATTTAAACAGGGAGATTGTCCTTAAAATAATAGAAGAGTTCAGGGAAGATTTTAAAGAGTTTGACGGAATAATTATTTCAGATTACGGAAAAGGGGTTATTACAGAAGAGCTTTTTAAAGCTGCAGCAGAAGTAAAAAAAAGCGGCAAAATTGTAACCCTTGACCCTAAAGAGAGAAATTTTCATCTCTACCACGATGTAACAGCTATGACGCCAAACATGAAAGAGACATACCAGGCTGTCGGCATATACCCTGAAACGGAAGAAACTGCAGAAAAAGCCGGAAAAAAACTGATTGAAAAGTTTAAGCTTGATCTTGCACTGATAACAAGAAGCGAAAAAGGCATGAGCCTGATAAAGAGAGACAAAAGCTACCACATACCGGCAAAAGCCAAGCAGGTTTATGATGTTACAGGAGCCGGCGATACGGTTATAGCGGTTTTCACTCTATCTTTGGTTGCCGGCGCATCACCGGAAAAAGCCGCGGAAATTGCAAACATTGCAGGCGGAATTGTTGTAGGAAAGTTAGGAACAGCCTTTGTTAAACCTGAAGAAATTGAAAAAGCAATAGAGGAAGGGGCGTAACCCCCTCCTTTTTAAAGCTTTTTAAAGCAGAGCCACCAGTCAAAGCACTCAATTTCACCTTTTGAAGCGGCTTCAAGTCTCTGCCTGGCAGATTCAACATCTGTAGCAGGCGGAACAATCACCTTATCACCAATAAGCTCATTCTCAGGCCAGTTAGCAGGAAGGGCAACACCGTTCTTATCGGACACCTGAAGACCTTTAACTGCCCTTAAAATCTCATCAATATTTCTGCCTAACTCCTGAGGATAGTAAAGAATCAATCTTACAACTCCTTCAGGATCAACCACAAAAACCGCCCTAACCGTATTTGTACCTTTTCCCGGATGAATAAGACCAAGTACATCGGCAACTGCACCTGTATCGGCAATTATCGGAAACTCGATTTCAACGCCCAGTTTATCCTTTATCCACTCTTCCCACTTAATGTGCGAAAAAACCTGATCAACGCTCAGGCCTATAAGCTCACAATTTAACTCCCTGAACCTATCATACCTTTTCTGGAACGCTACAAATTCTGTCGTGCACACAGGTGTAAAATCGGCAGGATGGCTGAAAAGGACAAACCATTTACCTTTAAATGCTTCAGGTAACCTAATCTTTCCGTGAGTTGTTTGAACTTCAATTTCTGGAAACTTTTCACCCAACAACGGTATTCCTTTTCTCTCTTCCATAAAAACCTCCTTTTCTGAAAATTATTTTCATTTGCATTTATAAATATAGTCCTTCGAAATACAATTGCAACTAATTTTCAATTAATAAACCCTCCTGAAAGGATCGTGTCAATCTACCTTCTCTTTAAAGTTACCTGTGACAGGCTGTTCGTTAAAGGTGAGCATTTCTAAACTACAATAATACTTTAGATTTATTGACAAAATGCGTTAGAAAATATATCTTTATACATGAAAGATAACAGGAGGAAAAAACATGACTGTAGCCGAACTCAGAGAAATACAGGCACTGAATACGCTGGTGTTTGAAACTTTAGGACAGCCCGAAAAAGGAAGGGAGTTTAAATTCAAAAGCTTAAAAAGGTGGGGACTTGACCTGATAATCGGGAAAAAGAACGGCCAGAAAGCTTTTTTCGTTTCTGAATACGGGAAAAGAAAAGCGGGTGACACATATGAGGAAGAAGGTATTCATTATGAAGTTACAGAAGTGCTTTACGAAATGCCAAAGAATAAAAAACTGTTTGCTCACATAGAAATGAAAAACGGAAGGGCATACCTCGTAGGTGAGCTTATAGAAGGAAGCGAAAACATTGAAATACTTCGTCTTCCCGCACCATCACTTCTGATTGCATATTTAAAAAAACACAAACTTCACCACTTAATAGAAGCCTTAAAAAACATCGGCACGGCAGCGGAGCTTGTTAAACAGCGGGGACAGGAAGGGAAACCTTACCCTTTTGAACAGCTTCCAAATGTTGCAAGAAGGTTTCTAAGAGAAGCGAAAAAAGTAGAAAAGGAAGCCGGTTTTGGAAGAGTAGCCCTTGCATATTTCGGAGAAAATAAAGATGGAGAGCCAAGATTCAGAGTTTCATGGCTTCTTCCAACAATAGCCCTTTTTGAGATAAACATAGCAGAAAAATCCGACAAAATCCTCGCCGCTTTCAAGTAGGGGGAAAATTATGGAGCTGCTGACATGGACTCCTATGGCATTCTATAAAAAACGATTTCCAAGAAATAAGGAAGGTAAACCGTTCATACCTGCAAATGCTTTCAAAGAGGCTTTTACAAGCGCTGTAATCTATTACTACATAAAAAAAGATAGAGAAATAGAACAGCGTGTAAAAAATTACCTGCTTAAAAAAGGGCTTAAACCTGAAGAGGTTGTTGACAAAATAAAAAACATAATTGCAGAAAAGTACAGCCTCCTTCAAGAAATAGAACTTCCTGAAAAGATTTTTATTAATGAAGCGGATCTTTACGAAACGAGAATATCTGTTTTTGACCTTAAAAAGCGGGAAGACACAGGCCACTTTGAAATAGAAGTATTTAAAGGAAGGGCAAAAGTTCCCGTTAAAGTATCGCATCCCGAAAAGCTTAAATCTACATGCCATTCATACTGTGAAGCTTTAGCAAACATAGAGAAGAAAATGTTGAAAGACCATCCACTGGCAGAAAACTTCTATCTTCCCCTTTCTGACTCCATCAAAAAGTGGGAAATACCGCTGAGAATGGGAATGTGGACAGACCTCAGATTCAAAGGATATCTTCTCTTTTTTCTGGAGGATAAAAGAAGTTAGAGAAAAACTTTTCAGGGAACTTAAAACAGACATAAGACCATCAAAAATCATTTATCTGCCTGAAGAAAAGGCAACAGCAGGCTGGTGTGAGCTTTCAATCTAAATAATCTCAAATAAAAGGAGGTGGAGCATGTTGAAGAAACTGTTAAAGAAAGATGACAAGAAAATGGCAGAACTCAACAGGCAGTTGAGAAGCTACATTGCACAGATTGAAGCCCTGCGCGTAGAAATTGCGAACATTGACGACCTGATATCCGAATACAGAGCAACAATAACCACACTCAAAAACCTTAAAGACCTTGGCGACGGTAAAGAAGTCTTACTTCCAGTAGGCAGAATCGCACAGGTTGCTGCAAAACTTGAAAAAGTTGAAAAAGTAGTCATAAGCATCGGAAGCGGAATATCCGTTGAACTGCCGTTTAAAGAAGCAGTATCTCAGATAGAAAAAGAAATTGCCGCTCTAATTGTTCTCAGAGAAGCACTTGAAAAAGCGATGGTTGACCTGTATGCTAAAGTAGAAGAGACAACAGAGAAAATAAGAGAGCACGGACAAGCTGAAGCTTCAGAAGAGGCCAAAGATGAAGAAGAAGAAAAAGCAGAAAAATAAAGAAATCGTAGAATTCCTGAAAAAACTTCCTGCTGAAAGGAAGATATACTACAAAGCCGGAAACATCATGGTAGAAGTTTCCAGAGAAGAGGCGATAAATCTTCTTGAAAAAGAAAACCGCGGGGAGAATTAACCCGCGGTTTTAAATCAAAAATGAGTAATTTTATCAGCCCATTCAACGATTTCATATAAATCTTCCATCGTTGAAAGAGGGCAGGCACCGGTATCAACATATTTCTCAATAACAATGCACGTTCCACAAGTGTAAAGTTGTCCGCCCTTTTCCAGAAAACTCTCCATTCTTTCCTTTAAGTTAACCTCTTCAGCATTAACTATCTTTGTATCAAAATACTCGCCAAGGAAAAAGACCTTTACTTCATTACCGGCATCAACAGCAATGTTGGCAAACTTCATAGCACTGCGGATAGCCTGATTTTATCAGCACCAATAACAACAGCAAGTTTCATGTACTTTCCCCCTCAAAAGGTTAAAAATTATTATTAATTAAAACTGACAACTAATCTCACACAACAGCTTATTGTATACCTTAAAAATGAAATTAATTATGAACTTTAGAGAAAAACCTATCGTTTTTAATCAGCCCTGTTAGAAGGCATAACCGGTCTAATAGGTATAACTTCATTTTGTTCAGGTTTTAAAATCTGTATCCTTTGATTTAGCCAATCAGATACAATAACATCTCCTCTATTATCAACAGCAATATCCGTCGGATAATCAAACCATCCAGGAGCCCAACCAAGACCACCAAATTCAAAAAGAAACTTTCCAGACATATCGTATGCAAGCACAGCGTGCCTCATTGGGTCACAAACATAGATACGCCTGTTATCCTCATCAACTGCAACGGCAGAAGGCTGGCTTAACTGACCGAAATTTGCACCGTGAGTTCCAAATTTAAACAGAAACGCACCATCCTTATCAAAAACGTAAACCTGACCAAAATCAAGTGCAACAAGATAAACACGGCCAAGAGAGTCAACACCAACATTGGAAACTATAGACCCTACCCTTTCACCTTTAACTTTTTTAATTTTTATTTCCGGATATAGAAATCTTGTGAAATTTCCATTTTGATTAAAGCAGACAACAAAATCCTTTCCAGCACCGGTAACGTATATTTCACCCGTAATAGGATTAACTGCCACATGAGTCGGAATAAATTTTGAAGCCCCCTTAAAGCCTTTTATGGGAATTATTTTTTTCAATATAAGAGATGGAGAAAGAACATAGATCTTTCGTTCATTAGAAGAAATAAAATAAAACTTGCCCTTTTTATCCACAAAAAGATCAACGGGATCCTTTATTCCGTACCCTTTACCCAACGCCATAAAAGGGAAGAAATCTGGTGTATAGAAAATAACCTTGGACTTTCCAGGTTCAACAACATAAAGCTGCCGGGATTCTTTGTCATAAAAGATGGAGCCGGGATAGGTCAAGGCCTTCCCGGTCTCATCTATGTTAATGATGCCGAGCACTTTCGTCGAAACAACCTTTTGTCCCTGTGCCTCAACAGTAATAGAAAAAGCAAAAAACAACCCGGCAAAAAGAACAGCTATTAACCTTTTGTTGTATGACATACCATGCATCCGCACTCATTCATAAGAGTAGCATTCGTAGTAGCACTATCAGCAATACAGGTTGAGTAGTCCCATCTGAGAAGGTCGTAGTATGGTGAGCCGTGAGCCCTGTGGCAGGACACACACGTAACTATGGCATCATCACCCGTCCAGGAAATTGTATTGTCCGTGAGAAGTGTATAGTTATCCGTTGCGACAGGAGCAAACATACTGTAAGGAGATGATGTCCCGTTACCGCCGTTGTAGTATCTATATTCTGGAAGGGTGTTGCCATCAACACCTATTGTAGCAGGTCCTGCATTTGAAAGGTCAAAGTCTGTCGGGTGCCTGAGCCATGGCGTTCCTATAGGTGAATCAATAGTATTCGGATCTTTTGAAATTTCAGCACCGCTGTGGAACATACCGTGACATTCTGCACACAGGTATGAAATAGTATGCGGATTAGCCGTTGTGGGATCTTCTGATGTCCTATCAACGCCGTAGTAAATATTGTGGGAGACTCCATTAGCATCTGGAACCGCCGCGTATTCATAATAATCATGCTCATATCCGGCAATACCGGCAAGGAATCTGTAGCTGTTACCTATTGTTCCCGTACCGTTAACCCATCCATACATGTTTGAGTGGTGGGCGCCGTTAACCCCTGCAAAACTATCAAGAGTAGCTGCATTGTGTCTGCCGTGGCATCCGTAAACACCGGCACATGTAAGCTGATGCGTCCACGTAGCTTCTCCATTAGCAACTTTTGAACCGAAAATAGCATCAGTGAAGTGTGTAGCGTTTGAGTCCCATCCAGGTGGTGTAAGACCGATGTTAGGATCAGGAGGCATGCCTAAATCAGCCACATTGTGAGCACATCTTGGATCTTTCGTTCTTCCCCAGTAAAAACTTCCACCAGCAAGAGCTCTATTTTCTCCCCAAGTTGCAGTAGAATAATTACCCGTTGTATAGGCATCACCGGTTGCAGGATACTCGGGCTGAGTTGTTGAATCAACATAAGGCCAGAGATGGTCACCGTAATAAAGAGTAGCTGCTTTTGGTGCTTCTCCGTAAGTATGGCAGTACTGACAGTCACCGCGCAGGAGATTTCTAATAGGCGTTGCATTTGTTGAGTTAAGGTTGGCAAACGTCATAGCCACGACGTTCGTAGAACTCACAGTACCCGTAGCATAAGTAGTATTACTATCCCATGGATATACACCGTGCTGAGAGTTGTGCATTGTGTGACAGTTCACACAGGGACCGACAACAGCACTGGCATTTTGATATAAGATAAAACCAGAACAGGCCAGTGCCGCAAGCGTCCCTGCCAGCAGCTTCTTTCTCATCTCTCCACACCTCCTACATAGTATTCGCGTAACAACAGCACACCCATTTTAGCAGAACTTGCAATAAAACTCCAATTGCCTTTCAATCGTCTCCTTGGCTCTTAATAAGTAAAGCATAATAACATTACCCGTTTTTTAAAATATATATCATAAAGCTGAGAAAATTCAAGAGGACGACCCAGGCAAAAGTTAAAGCAGATATAAACCTTTCCTAATTAGACCACTTTTTATCAAATATATTTCATCACACAGAGCATCCACCACTGCGGGATTGTGACTTATAAAAAGATAACTAACAGAAAACTTTTCCTGAAGCTCCAGAAAAAGATTTATTATTTGAGATTGGATGGACACATCAAGAGCAGAAGTTGGTTCATCAGCAATTATTACTTCTGGTTTTAGAATTATTGCCCTTGCTATTGCAATCCTCTGCCTCTGCCCACCAGAAAGCTGATGAGGATAAAGGTTAAGAACAGATTGGGAAAGTCCACATAAAGAAAGTGTCTCTTTAACTTTTTCCTCTATCTCATCTCTTCTCAAATCAAAGTTGATCTTCAACCCTTCAGCCACTATATCCTTTACTTTCATGCGGGGATTGAGAGAACCATAAGGATTCTGGAACACTGCCTGAACATTTAACCTGTAGGTTTTATAGCGTTTCTTATCCATTTTGTAAATTGAGTTACCTTTGTAGAGGACATCACCCTCATCAGGTTTCTCAAGGTCAAGGAGAATCTTTGCAAGGGTCGTTTTACCACAGCCGCTGTCCCCTAAAATTCCTACACTTTTTCCCTTTTCTATCCGCAGAGAAACACCTTTTAAAACGGAAAGAGAAAAGTTTCTCCTGATAGGAAAAGATTTATAAATGTCCTTACACTCTAAAACAACCATCAGTAAGAATGCTCCTCGCCGGGAAATACGCCGTTTTTCACCTCTTTAACGTAACTTTCAACGGCACTGCGTATCTCTTTCCCGACTTCCGCATAACGCTTGACAAACTTAGGCTTAAACTTATCAAACATTCCTATCATGTCATGAAAAACTAAAACCTGACCGTCACAGTACTTTCCAGCACCGATACCGATAGTCGGAATGGAAAGAGATTCCGTTATCTCTTTAGCAAGGTCTGAAGGTACCTTTTCAAGAACAACGGCAAAGGCTCCTGCTCTCTCAACAGCTTTAGCGTCCTCTACCAATTTCTCTCTCTCCTCTCCCTTCCCTCTTAACACATAACCACCATAGACGTTAACACTTTGTGGCTGAAGTCCTATATGACCACAAACAGGAATTCCAGCATCAACAAGCGCTTTTATCGTATCCTCCTGTTCTTTTCCACCCTCTATCTTAACGGCATCACATCCGGTTTCTTTTAAAGCTCTTCCAGCATTTAAAATAGCATCTCTCTTTCCCGTCTGATAAGAGAGGAAGGGCATGTCAAAAATCACCATTGCCCTTTTTCTTGCCCTGACAACAGCCCTTGTATGGTGAACCATCTCTTCCATGGTTACGGGAATCGTTGAATCGTAGCCAAGCATAACCATACCAAGTGAATCACCTACAAGGATAATATCAACGCCTGCACTATCAACTATTAAAGCAGAAGTGTAATCATAAGCGGTAAGCATGGTAATCTTTTCACCGTTCCTTTTCATTTCAAGCAATGTTTTTGTCGTAACTTTTTTCATCACCGCCTCCAGTTCATGTTTAATCTAATTCTACAAAATAAAAAAAGGGGGCTAAAAAGCCCCCTATCAAGTTAGCGAAAACAGCTATTATAGACCTTCAGGCCTCTTAACATCATAGAGAACATCATCCATAGGATGCCTGTAGAGAGGCATTGCAAGTCTCTTCTCGTCAAGAATGTGGCCTATAAATCCGATAGACCTTCCAAGAACGAAGAACGCGTTAAAGGCACCTGCATTGATAAGCTCGTCAATTTCAGAATCTGAGTATCCAAGGTTTCTGAACATATCAACAAGGAGAACACCTATTGTTCCATCAACGTTAAGGATAAGGTTCTCTTTCTTGGCAGTCGTAACCTTTTCTACTTCAAGAGCATAGTCTAAAAGCTCTGTTGATGGGAACTTTTCCTTTGCAAAGTTTTTGAGAAGTTCAACCCTCTTGTCAGGGTTCTTTGTTGATTTAATTCTGTGACCGATACCTGGAATAGGGATCTTCTCAACATTCTTCATATAGTCAACAAACTCAAACGGATCCATACCCTGTTCTTTAGCAAACTTAAAGTACTTGGCAGCTCCGTCAATAGCACCACCGAACCTTGGTCCTATCGTAAGGATACCTGTTGCAAGAGCTGACATGAGATCTTTTCCTGCTCTTGCAGTAACCTTTGCGTTGTGAGCACCTGAAACACAGGGACCGTGATCCGCAACAACTTTAATAACCATATCTATGAACTTAGAAGCCCAGTCAGGGAACTTCCTCTTAAACCAGAGAAGACCTATAACGTCAGCGATTGAGAATTCTCTCTCAATAACTTCTGAAATTGGAAGTCCACAGTACGTTGCCTCTTCGCCTCTGTCGTCGGATATAGTACAGATAAAGTTGGTAGGCTTTCTAACCTTTCCAGCTTTAACAAGTTTTGCGTAATCTTCAGGAAGTTCTGGAACTTCAGGTTCTTCAATCTCCCCAATTAGACCCTTTGACTTAAGATCTTCGTAAACACCCCTTATAAGTTCAGGGAATTCGTCAAAAGAGTTAGGAACAAGCGCACCTGCAGCCCTTAAAGCAGCATTTTTAGCATCTGCTGTTTCTCTATCAGCACCGGCTTTTGCACCTGCGTGACCAAACTGAACTTCTCCAGCAAAGTGCTTTGAAATAGTTCCAATACACCATGCAATGAGAGGCTTGGTAATAAGACCATCCTTAAGAGCCTCAACAACTCTGTATTCAAGGTCTCCACCAAGTTCTCCAAGCATAATCATAAATTTAACCTGTGGATTCTTCTGAAATCTGAGAAGATGATCGAGGAAATCAGACCCTGGAAATCTGTCACCACCAATAGCGATACCTTCAACAATACCATCAGCATTCCTTGCAATTACATTTGAAAGTTCGTTGAAGAGTCCACCGGAACGGGTAACAAGGCCAACAGAACCGGGTCTGTGAAGCTTTGATTTAACGATATTCTCAATCGTTCCGCCGGCGTTTCCAATCCTAAATGCTCCAGCGGCAATACCACCAACAGTAGCAGGGCCAATGATCACTTTTCCTGCCTTTTTCGCCTTAAGAGCCATATCCCTTGCAAATCTTTCAGGAATACCTTCAGCAGTAATAGCTACTGTTTTTATTGTTGGAATGTTGATAGCCTCAAGTGTAACGTTGTAGGCAGTTCTGAAAGAAGCAAAGTTAACCAGAACATCAGCTTCCGGATGCTTTTCTGCTGCCTCTGCTGTTGACTTGTAGATAGGTATCATAATCTCTTTTGTGCCGTGGAAGAACTTTTCAAATTTCCTGTTCTGAGTAGGTGCAACGATTGCAACGATACTCGGGCTCCTTCCAACAATAAAATCGTAATCGAGCATCCTTTGAATAGCATTTCTGTTTAAGTTCCAGAAAATAGCCTTTGTATTTCTATCAAAAAGAATGTAATCGGGTCTTGCCATTCTTAATCCCTCCTTATTTATTGTCGCTTAAAGCTTTGCTAACTATTGCTGTAATGTGAGTTTCAGGACCGTAAACCTCTATTGGAAGGCCGAGACCTTCAGCCGCTTCTTTTATCTGCTTAAGTCCAAGCTCATAATTTGGACCACCACGTCTAACGTAAATCCTGACACCAACATCTCTAAGCTTATCAGCATACTCCTTCATAGCGTCTATGATTCCGGCAAACGTCTTGGCAACGTCTGTAAAGTTAGCAATAGCACCACCTATGATGAGAATCTTCGGTCTTCCCTGTGGATCTTTATTTCTCGTCATAAGATCAAAAACAGTTTTGACGTACTCCCTCGTTTCAGCCCTTGAAGGGTTACCTGAATACTCACCGTAGTTGGCAAGCTCATCAACATAACCAAGGTCTGCAATTGTATCGGCATAAACAACAGAAGCGCCACCACCGGCAACCAATGTCCAGATTCTACCTTCAGGGTTGAGAATTGTCAGTTTAAGAGAAGCACCTGACTTTTCGTCCATATCTTTAATGTACTTCTCTTCAGGTGTAAGCTCCCTGCCAAATCCGCTCGGGAACTCTATCTCTCCCCACTTTCTTCCAGCAACAAACTGAGCCGTATCATCAAGCCTTGCCACAAAGTCAAGAGGATAAACCTGGTTTCCTGTCATAGCAAGAGGGTTGATTTCAAGGTAGGTAAAGTGAAGGTCTTTAAAGAAGTTATAAAGCTTCTGAACAAAGTTTGCATACTTATCCTTATCTTTTATTTCCGCAGGAACATTTTCTCTTATAAGCTTTTTAATTTCCTCATCCGTTGCAAGTGCAGGAATGAAAACCTCCTTCACCTTATCCCAGTTTTCCTCAACATCAATACCACCGAAGGCAGACATGAAGATTTTGTCACCTTCCCTTTCCATCGTCATAGCAATGTAGTACTCCTCATCATGAGGAACGAACGGCTCAACGATAAAGTGTGTGAGGTAACCTGTCTGCCCTTTAATAGTAACAGGCTCAGACATCTTTTCCTTTATCCACTTTTTAACATCTTCCCACTTAACATCACCTGGCTTTTCAATCTTATAAAGGACAAGACCGAGTTTTCCTCTCTTACCGAAAAGCATGTCAGGCTTTGCGACAAGCGGCATGTGAAGAAGCCACGGATGACGTTCTGGAAGTTTATCAAGGTCTGTTTCCGGTGTTATAAGAACAGATTTGAAATCGTATTTAAAGTCACCGTCAAAATACTCAGACCAGTGGTTAAAAAGCATTCTTTTGGCATCGTATTCTCTAATCCCTCTCTGTGCCATCTATTTCCTCCTTAACAGGTTGAAATTTAAAGGGCACGGCTTAGAAGCCGTGCGAAATTTTTAAATGGAATCGATAATTTCGTTGAATGTTTTACTCGGCCTCATAGCCGCTTCCGCCTTTTCGTCATCAGGAAGATAGTAACCACCAATATCCTTTGGTGAACCTTCCGTTGCCCTTATCTCTTCAAGAATCTTCTCTTCATTTTCTTTAAGAGCTTTGGCTATCGGGGCAAATTTCTCGGCCAACTCTTTATCCTCTGTCTGGTTTGCAAGAGCTTCCGCCCAGTAAAGAGCAAGGTAGAAGTGGCTTCCCCTTGTATCAAGCTCCCCGACCTTTCTCTTAGGCGTTCTGTCATTTTCAAGATACTTACCTACAGCTTCGGAAAGCGTTTCAGCAAGAACCTTAATCTTTTCATCACCGGCTTGCTTGTAAGCAAGCTTCAGAGATTCAACAAATGCAAGGTATTCACCAAGAGAATCCCACCTTAAGTGCCCCTCTTTAACAAACTGCTGAACGTGCTTGGGTGCCGAACCGCCTGCACCTGTTTCAAATACACCACCACCATTAATAAGAGGAACTATTGAAAGACTTCTTGCACTTGTTCCAACTTCAATAATCGGGAACAGGTCTGTAAGGTAGTCTCTGAGAACGTTTCCTGTAACGGCAATCGTATTTAGACCCTGTCTGAATCTCTTGAGCGTGTACTTCATAGCTTCTGGTGGAGCCATTATGTGCCATTCTATACCTGTAAGGTCATACTTTTTAAGCTCTTCCCTAACCTTTCTAATAAGTTGTCTGTCGTGAGCTCTGTAAGCGTCAAGCCAGAATACGATAGGCTCTCCACTTTCTTTAGCTCTGTTTACGGCAAGTTTAACCCAATCTTCAATAGCTATCTTTTTGGTAACACAACTTCTGTAGATATCGCCGGCGTTAACCTCATGTTCTATAAGAACGTTTCCATCTTCATCAACAACTCTCATAATACCGTCAGCCGGAGGGAAGAATGTCTTGTCGTGGCTACCATACTCTTCAGCCTTCATTGCCATGAGACCCACGTTGGCCACGCTTCCAATTGTTTTAGGATCAAACTGTCCGTTAAGCTTTATATCGTCAACAATCTCTCTGTACATTGTTGCGTAGCTTCTATCCGGAACTGTAATAACGCAGTCGTCAACCTCACCGGAAGGTCCCCAACCCTGAATACCGTTCTTTATAACGGCAGGAATAGAAGCATCGATAATAACATCGTTAGGTCTGTGGAGGTTTGTTATTCCCTTATCAGAATCAACCATGTAAAGCCTTGGCTGCTTAGCGTAAATCTCTTCTATTTTTTTCTTAATAGCCTCTTGTTTTTCCTCCGGAAGTTTTGAAAGCTTCTTCTCAAGGTCAACAAGTCCGTTGTTAGGATTAAAACCTATCTCTTCAAGCTCCCTGCCAAATTCTTCGAAAAGCTCCTTAAAGTAAACTCTGATTGCATCACCAAACATTACAGGATCGGAAACTTTCATCATAGTAGCTTTTACGTGAAGGGAGAAGAGAATATCGTTATACTTAGCATCCTCAATTACTTCTGAGTAAAATTCTCTAAGCTTTTCTCTGTTCATGTAAGTAGCATCAACAACATCACCTTCACCAAGCTCTATCTCTTTCATAACGGTAACGTTGCCGTTCTTATCAACGAACTCATATCGGATTTTTGTATCTTTCTGAAGTGTTACAGATTTTTCGTTCTCATAGAAGTCTCCACCTTTCATGTGAGCAACGTAACTCTTTGAATTTTCAGGAACAGGCTTCATCCAGTTGCGCTTTTCTGCAGCTTTTCTGGCATAATCCTTAACAGGCTTTGCAATTCTCCTGTCTGAGTTACCCTGCCTGAGAACCGGGTTAACAACGCTACCAAGACACTTTGCGTAAACTTCCCTTATTTTCTTCTCTTCCTCTGTTTTTGGATCTTCAGGAAAATCAGGAATATCATAACCTTTTGACTGAAGCTCTTTTATAGCATCAACAAGCTGAGGAATTGAAGCTGAAATGTTTGGAAGCTTCATAATGTTGGCTTCCGGTTTCCATACAAGCTCGCCAAGATAAGCAAGATCATCAGGTGCCTTTCCCCAGGCAGCAAGAACTCTTCCACCAAGAGAAATATCTCTCAGCTCAATCTCTACACCGGCATCCTTTGTAAAAGCCCTGACAATTGGAAGCAGGGAGTAAGTTGCAAGTGCCGGCGCCTCGTCAACTTTTGTCCAGACGATGGTAGCCTTTTTAGCCATAGTCTCCTTCCTCCTAAAGAGTTTTATCCATTACGGCAAGTTTCATTGCATTCTCATCGTATAAAGGTCTAAATTAAAGCTTGAGAAATTATATGATTTTTACAAAATTTTTACAAGTTTTTTACAGACAACAGAAAGACCTTGAAACTAAAGGGCTCTAAGGAGGAGAAAATGTCCGTTCTGGTTGAATTTGCCATGTTCCCCACCGACAAAGGAGAGAGCGTAAGCAAGTATGTAAGCAGAATTATAAAGATGATTGATGAGTCCGGGGTAGAATATAAACTCACGCCGATGGGAACCGTGTTTGAAACAGATACAATTGAAGAAGCGTTAGAGATTATCAAAAAAGCGTACAAAGAGTTAGAACCAGACTGTAACAGGATCTATTCCACCGTAAAGTTTGACATAAGAAAAGGGAGAAAAAACAGAATGAAGCAGAAGATAGAATCTGTTGAGAAGAGAATCGGGAAAGAGATTAAAAAGATTTAAAAAGCGGGGAAATTCCCCGCTTAAATCACTTTTCAAGAAGATATTCGTGAATAGCCGCAGCCGCTTTTCTCGCATCTCCCATAGCTTGAATAACTGTAGAGCCACCGTGGATAACATCACCGCCGGCAAAGACGCCTTCAAGGCTTGTTTTGCAGGTTTCAGGATCAACGACAATCTGACCCCATTTACCAACTTCAAGTCCTTCAACGCCTTCCATAACAATCGGGTTTGGCCCCTGACCAATAGCAAGAACAACAGTATCAACATCAAGAACAAAGTTTGACCCTTCTATCGGGACAGGTCTCCTTCTTCCCGATTCATCAGGTTCAGAAAGTTCCATTTTGACACACTCCATACCAACAACCCAACCATCTTTTCCAATAAACTTCACAGGGTTGGTTAATGTTTTGAAAATAACACCTTCCTCTTTTGCGTGGTGAACCTCTTCAACCCTTGCAGGCATTTCAGCTTCGGAACGTCTATAAACGATGTAAACCTCTTCAACACCTTTGAGTCTTTTCGCCGTTCTCGCAACGTCCATAGCGGTGTTACCGCCACCTATTACGGCAACCCTTTTACCAACATAAACAGGCGTATCGTAATCGGGGAACCTTGAAGCTCCCATAAGATTTACTCTTGTAAGGAATTCATTTGCAGCGTAAACGCCGTTAAGGTTAAGTCCCTCTATCTTAAGCAGATAAGGAAGACCTGCACCTGAAGCTATAAATACAGCGTCAAATTCTTTTCTAAGTTCTTCTAAAGTTTTCGTTTTACCTACAACACAGTTGAGCTTTATCTCTACACCAAGATCTTTAAGAATCTCCAGCTCTCTGTAAACAATTTCGTTTGGAAGTCTGAACTCAGGGATACCGTAAATAAGAACACCACCCGGTTCATGGAGAGCTTCAAATATTGTTACAGAATGACCGAGCTTTGCAAGGTCAGCCGCACAGGTAATACCACCTGGCCCTGAACCAATAACAGCAACTTTCTTCCCTGTGGGTTCTGCCTTTTCAGGCTTTTCAATACCAACTCTGGCCTCGTAATCACCGGCAAATGCTTCAAGAGCACCAATGGCAACAGGATCACCAATTTTTCCTACGACACATACACCCTCACACTGGTTTTCCTGAGGACAAACCCTTCCACAAATGGAAGGAAGAATGTTCTCCTCTTTTATCTTTCTGGCCGCTTCAACGAATTTTCCTTCGGCAATAAGCTTTACAAACTGAGGAATAGGTACCCTAACAGGACAACCTTCAACACAGGGTTGTGTAGGACACTGAATACACCTCTTTGCCTCTTCCATGGCAAGTTCTGGCGTATATCCAAGCTTTACCTCATTAAAATCCTTTATTCTCTCTTCTGCCGGTCTTTCAGGAACCGGAACTCTGTTCTTTCTTATTTCTCTCTTAGCCATGGCTTACTCCCTTCCGCAACCGCAGTGTTTTTTCTGAAACTCTTTTAAAGCTTCACCTTCTAATGACTTAAACATACGAAGCCTGTTCATAAGCTCATCAAAATCAACCTGGTGGGCATCAAACTCAGGACCATCAACGCATGCAAACTTCACCTCACCACCAACCGTAACACGGCAGGCACCGCACATACCTGTACCATCAACCATTATAGGGTTAAGAGAAGCTACCGTCGGAATGTCGTACTTCTTTGTTAACTCAGCAACTGCTTTCATCATTGGCACAGGACCGGCGGTTATAACCATATCTATTTTCTCACCTTCATCTATCAATTTCTGAATCCCATCTGTAACAAGGCCTTTCATTCCATAAGAACCGTCATTTGTGGTAACAATCACCCTGTCCGAGAGGGCTTTCATCTTATCTTCCCAGAAGATGAGGTCCTTGCTTCTAAAGCCCATAACTGTCGTAATTCTGTTCCCAGCATCTTTTACACCCTGAGCTATGTGGTGAATAGGTGCAAGACCAAGACCTCCACCAACGCAAACAACATGTCCCCAATTCTCAATATGAGTAGGTCTCCCAAGAGGACCAACAACGTCAGGAATAACGTGTCCCTCTTCAAAACATGAAAGGTGGAAGGTAGTTTTACCAACTCTCTGAACCATGAGAGTAATCGTTCCCTGCTCAGGGTCTTTTTCTGCAATTGTTAGGGGAATTCTCTCACCCTTTTTTGAAATCCTTACAATGATAAACTGACCGGGCTTTGCCTTTTCAGCTATCTCCGGTGCTTCAATCACAAACTCGTCAACATTCTCGGCGAGTTCCCGTTTTCTGACTATTCTGTACATGTCCTCACCTCATTCCCGTAATTTTGTCATAGAATTTTACAAAATTTTTACATTTTTCACCAAATCAGACTTTACCTGAAGAAAGAGAGAAGCTTTCTAAAATCGTCTGAAGGATACGAATCCACTATCTCACCAAGAAGCGTTATCGCTAACATTGCCTCGGCAACAACCGCAGCCGCCGGAACAGCACATATATCGGAACGCTCTATAGAAGCTTCATAAGGTTCAAGGGTTTTAAGGTCAACACTCCTCAAAGGCTTGTAAAGTGTTGGAATGGGTTTCATAGCACACCTAACAACAACCGGCTCTCCGTTTGTCATTCCACCTTCTAATCCACCTGCTCTGTTTGTTTCCCTGTAGAAACCTCTTTCCTCAGAGTAGAATATCTCATCGTGAACTTTAGAACCTGGCGTTTTAGCTCCTTCAAATCCAGAACCGATCTCAATACCCTTTATTGCCTGAATACTCATCATAGCCTGAGCTATCTTACCGTCAAGCCGCCTGTCCCACTGAACGTAAGAACCAAGACCAACAGGAACGTTCAGAGCAAAAACCTCAAAAACACCACCAAGACTTTCTCCCTTTTCTTTCATACTGTCAACATAGCGCTTAAACTCTTCTTCAATAGCTTCATCTTTTACAGGAAGCCTGAGCTCCGAATTTTCGGAATTATCAAACCGCTCCTTAAAGGAAATATCCTCATAAAGTTTCCTGTCAACCTGCTTTTCACCAATTGAAACAACGTAACTTCCTACAAAAATACCTAAATGCCTCAATAGATTCTTACAGAGGGCACCGGCAGCCACCCTACCTGCTGTCTCTCTTGCACTTGACCGTTCAAGAACGTTCCTTATATCATCAAAACCGTACTTAATAAAACCTGTTAAATCTGCATGCCCCGGACGGGGTCTCAAAACCTTCTTTTCTTCCGGAAGCTCTCCCGGTTCCGGTTTCATTATTTCCGTCCAGTTCTCATAATCCCTGTTCCAAACAGCCATCAAAATAGGAGAACCAAGCGTTTTTCCAAGCCTTACACCAGATAAGAACTCAACTTTATCCTTCTCTATTTTCATTCTACCGCCACGGCCATATCCCCCCTGCCTTCTAAGAAGCTCACCGTTAATAAAATCAAAATCAACAGGAAAGTTGGCCGGAAAACCCTCTAAAAAAGCAAAAATACCTTTCCCGTGAGACTCACCCGCAGTAAAAAACCTTAAAGCCACGCTACCTCCCGCAAAAAACTTTTTCAACAGGGAATTATGCCAGATACAACTTGAATTCTAAACCTCTATATCCTATCATTTTTAATGAAGACTTCCGTTGCGGGCGTAGCTCAGCTGGCAGAGCATCAGCTTCCCAAGCTGAGGGTCGCGGGTTCAAATCCCGTCGCCCGCTCCATAAAAATTTTCAGGTGGAAAATCACATTGAAACAGGAAAAGTTTTTTAAGGACGAATACGCCAAATTAGATATTGTTGCCCTCGCCATTTCTATTCTTATACACGCCTCCATTTTAAGCATATTTCACATTAAAAACAGCATACTCAAAACAACAGAGTTTGAAGTTATAGACTTTAACGCCTTCAGCCTTGACACAGAAGTCGAATCAAACCTCATAGCTTTAAAAAGTAATCCCGGCAAGTCAACCTCTCTTTCTAATGCAGACATAAGAGTTGAAATTCCCTCAGGATTGATTACAAAGAAAAACAGCAGAGGAAGTTCTAAAAACAGCTTAATCTCAAAAGTTTTAAAAAAAGGCGAAATAAAAACCACAAATATTTATAAAACCGGAAACAAAAATGCACCTAGTTCAGAAAGAGAAAACAGCAAATCTTTAGGAAATACCGGCTACACTTTATCCATTTCTGACAGCACAAGCGGAACAGGGAAAAATTCCTTTTCAGATCTCAAAGTGAAAGGCTCCTCTATTGCACCCTATGCGCTTATGATAAAAAAGATAATAATGAGCAACTGGAAAAACCCCTACGCCGGAACTCGAAAGGACTTAAAGGTAGAACTCTCCTTTACAATAGACAAACAGGGAAAAATGACTTCTTTCAACATTGAGAAGCTATCAACCGACAGCCTCTTCAACGATGCTGCAATAAACGCCATTTACAACTCTGCACCATTTCCGCCAATACCCAAAAACATCCCAATAAAGAGCCTCACCTTAAAAGTAAAGTTTGAGGTTAAATAGCGTGAAGGAAACATTCACTACTTTGATTTTAAATGCATATCTCAAAACACTTAGAATAGAAATTCACCTTAAAAAAGGAGCAAGGCTCCCTTCACCTGAAAACCCGGGAATATATATATTCTGGCATGGAAGGATGTTAATTCTCCCATTCGTATTTAAAGACAAAGGGCAACTTGTAAAAGTTCTTATAAGCCGACACCGTGACGGAGAAGAAATAGCAGGAATAATACACAAACTCGGTTTTGGAACAGTGAGAGGCTCAACAGGAATAAAAAAGGGAGGAGATAAAGCTTTTAGAAATCTCGTAAAAGCACTTCAAAACGGCTACAGCATAGCGATAACACCTGACGGACCCAGGGGACCCAGAGAAAAATTAAAAGCAGGGGTGGCAAAACTTTCAATGATAACTAAAATTCCTGTATTTCCGGTAACCTTCTCGACAAATAGGGGAAAGGCTCTTGGTTCATGGGATAGATTTTTAGTACCCTACCCATTTTCAAAGTGCAAAATTGCAATCGGTGAACCGTTAATTCCAGAAACCGATGAAGATTTAAAAACTTTCGTTAATAGGTTAGAATTAAGCTTAAAGAGTCTTACACAACAAACGGACGGAGAGATGGGATGGAAAACCTGATAGCTGTAATGAGCGATTACGGCCTTAAAGATGCCTACGTTGGAACTTTAAAGGCAACGCTTTACATGAACAATCCCGAAGCACGGGTTGTTGACATAACTCACCATATCAGACCCTTTGATTTAGTGGATGCAGCAATCAAACTAAAGTGGTCTTACAGATACTTTCCATCAGGAACAGTTTTTCTAATAGCTGTAGATCCAGATCCTTCAGCAGAATTGATAATCATTTCAACTGAAAAATATTACATAGTAACACCAAACAACGGCATTCCAAGTTTAATGTTAGAGGAAGAACCTGCAGACTCTGTTTATATTATTACTGCCGATCACTACTTCATTGAAGGAAAAGGCAACTTCAGAGGAAGAAACCAGCTTGCTCCCATCGCTGCCCAGCTTGCAAAATTCCAATCGCCATTTTACCTTGGTGACCAGAAAAAACTTTCAATCATCAAAAGGTTTAGAATACCGTCTCCAAAAGAGATAGAACCCGGAAAATTTGAATGCATTATTATAGACGTGGACAGTTTTGGAAACCTAATACTTAATATGGAATACAACGGACAACTTCCTTCGCGAATCGAAATAAACGGCGTCGAAATCACATCCTCCTCTTTAAATTTTAGGGGTAAGAAAAAAGGAGAATTTTTCATATCAGTTAACCCGGAAGGTCACTATCAGCTGATATCCTATATGGCCTCTGCCGCAAGGCTATTAAAAGCCACAAGGGGAACCAAAGTAGTGGTGGAGTTTTAAATGTGGGACGGCATCTATGACGTAATAGTTGTTGGAGCCGGCCATGCAGGATGTGAAGCAGCACTTGCTGCAGCGAGAATGGGATGTAAAACCGCTCTATTCACCATAAATATTGACAAAATAGCCGAAATGTCCTGCAATCCATCAATTGGCGGCGTGGCAAAAGGAACGGTGGTTAGAGAAATTGATGCCCTGGGTGGCGAAATGGCAAAAAACATTGACGCCACAGGCATCCAGTTTCGAATCCTCAACAGGAAAAAAGGACCTGCTGTCAGAGCTCCAAGAGCACAGGCAGACAAGGAAGCTTACCGTAAAAGAATGAGAATGGTTATAGAAAATACTGAAAACCTTGACATAATACAGCAAATAGTTGACGATATAATCGTTGAAAACCAGGAAGTAAAAGGTGTTTTAACACACATAGGGGCAAGATACGCAGCAAAGGCGGTAGTAGTTACAGCCGGAACGTTCCTGAAGGGAAAAATTATCATCGGATTCGAAGAATTCGAAGGCGGCAGAATGTGGGAGCCGTCTGCCAACAAACTTTCCGATTTCTATGTAAGGCACGGCTTTCGCGTTGCAAGACTTAAAACAGGAACACCGACAAGGTTAGACGGAAGAACCATTGACTTTTCAAAAATGGAAGAGCAGCCTGGCGATGAACCACCTCCGTTTTTTTCCTACTGGACAGAGCCAAGGGAAATCAAGCAGATACCCTGCTATATAACATATACAACACCTGAAACCCACGAAATCATAAGGAAAAACCTTCATCGTTCCCCGATGTATGGTGAAAAAAAATTAATAACAGGAACAGGCGTTAGATACTGTCCCTCAATAGAGGATAAAATTGTAAAGTTCCCCGACAGACAGAGGCACCACGTTTTTGTGGAACCTGAAGGCAGAGATACTATAGAGTTTTATCCGAACGGAACGTCAACAAGTTTACCTTACGATATTCAGGAAGCAATAATTCACTCAATACCGGGATTGGAAAACGCAAAAATAATAAGGCCGGCTTACGGGATTGAGTACGACTTCATAGATCCAACACACCTATATCCAACACTTGAAACAAAAATAATAAAAGGGCTTTTCAACGCAGGTCAGGTAAACGGAACAACAGGATATGAAGAGGCAGCGGGACAAGGAATCGTTGCAGGTATTAACGCAGCGCTAACTGCAAAGGAAAGTGACGAAAGATTTGTTCTTGGAAGAGACGAAGCTTACATCGGTGTTATGATAGATGACCTTGTAAACAAAGGAGTCAGAGAACCTTACAGACTCTTCACCTCAAGGGCAGAATACAGGCTTATTTTAAGGTACGACAACGCTGATCTCAGACTGGCAAAGTACGGCTACAAGTTTGGTCTAATCACAAAAGAGCAGTACGAAAAAGTAAAGAAAAAGTACGAAACTGTCAAAGTTTTCATAGAAAAATTAAAAGAGCTTAAAGTCAAACCGGAAGAAATAAACCCTATACTTGAAAAAGAGGGAACAACACCCGTAAAAGAAACGGTCAGCTGCTACAACATTCTAAAAAGACCGGAAGTTAAACTCTCTTCCCTTCTTAAAATAGTCAACCTTCCAAAACCCTCAGAAGTAGATGAAAAAACGATAAAAGAAGCACTTGAAGAAACAGAAATAGAAATAAAGTACGAAGGCTACATAAAGAGACAACTTGAAGATGTCAAAAAATTTAGAAAGCTGGAAAACATAAAAATACCTGAAGGCTTTGATTATGATTCTGTTCCCATATCAACGGAAGAAAAGCAAAAACTCAAGGAGGCAAAACCTCTAACACTCGGGCAGGCATCAAGACTTGAAGGTATAAGGCCTGCATCAATATCTATTCTTTCCGTTTACATAAACAGATGGAAGTCCCGTAGAGAGGGAAAAGGTGCTTGAGAATCTCTGCGCCCTAAATGGCATAACCCTGCCAGATGAAGGTTTTGAAAAGCTTGAGATTTATAAATCCCTTTTAAAGAAGTGGGGGGAAAGGATAAACATCACATCTATACTTTCAGACGAAGAGATTGAGAAAAAGCACTTTCTTGATTCGTTGACAGGAATCAAAGCTTTTGAAAAAGCTGGAATTAACTTAAAAGATAAGCATGTGGCAGATGTTGGTTCAGGTGGCGGATTCCCAGGAATGGTGCTTGCCATTGCGCTTCCTGAAACAATGTTCACTCTTGTGGAACCAAGGCACAAAAGGTGCGTTTTTTTGGAACAGGTGAAAAGGGAACTGAAAATTAACAACGTTTCAATAGAGTGCACAAGGATTGAGGAGTTAACAAATAAAAATTTTGATATTTTAACAATGCGGGCCGTGGAAGACCCCAGAAGTGCTGTTAAAATCACAAAGCCTTTTTTAGAAAACCGTGCCGTGCTGTGTATCTACCGGGGAAAAGAGCCGTTTACAGGCGAGATTCCCGGATTTATAATTGAAAGGATAGATCTTGACCTTAAAGGAGTAAACTTTAAGAGACACTTTCTCTTCATAAGAGAGGAGGAGCCCGTTGGAACCTGAAATTGTTGGCGAAAAAATTGTCCTCAAGTTAGGAGAAGAAGAGGCATTTGTAAAGTTTAAGATTGAACAAAACATAATAATGGTAACAACAACCTACGTCCCTGAATCCCATAGAGGAAAGGGCATTGCCGGAAAACTCAATGCAAAATTGGTAGAAATGGCTAAGGAAAAGAGAATGAAAATCTACCCGCTCTGCGAATACACAAGAAAATACCTTGAACGCAAACAGCTACACGAGCTGATTTATGAATAAAACGCAAACAACAATCATTTGCACTTGACTATTAAAGAGAAATGTATTAGTTTGATACACAACTGAACGAAGATTCACAGGATAAGGTGAAGAGATGAAAAGGACGATAGCACTGCTGCTTCTTTTAACGGCAAATGGCTACAGCATGACCATAGGAGAGCTTAAAGAGGCTCTCAAGAATAACAACCTCGAAGTTAAACAGTCCATAAAAAGCCTTGAATCAGCGCAGTTCCAGAAAAGAGCAGACCTAAAAAAATTCTTTCCTGTTTTCAACATTCAGGCTTCAGCCTCAAGGTTTTATCCGTACACAACCACAACGGGGAAAGCGTGGGAAAACGACTATAATGCCGGAATAACAGCAACGGCAAACATCTGGAACTTTCAAACAAGAACAAAGGTAAAAATTGACACGGCTCAGATAGAAAGCCAGAAATTAGCAATAGATAAAACATTTGAAGACATATACCTTCAAGGAATAAGCTACCTGTTGCAATTAAAAGGAGCAGAAAAGAAGATAGCGTTAAGAAAAAAAGAGCTTGAAAATGCCCAAAAAATATACAGGGTAGCAAGGGCAAGGTACGACCAGGGACTTGTGCTTATAACGGACGTCTTAAAAGCCCGTGCAAACGTGGAAAAGGCAAAAAGCACCCTGATCGCAGCAGAAAGTGAAAAGGAAAAGATAGAAACGGCACTGCAGAGCCTTTTAAATACCGATAGGAACATAACAGCTGACGTAAAACTTTCTGACAACCTGACAGTCCCTTCCGTAAAGGAACTTGTTAAAAATGCGGTAGAAACCAGAAAAGAGATAGCAATTCAGAAACTGAAGATAAAAATCGCTGAACTGTCAGTTCAATCTGTAAAAGACGGCAACAAACCTTCTGTAACTGTTTCAGCATCGTACTTTAGAGAGAGTCACGACCTGTCATTTGAAAATGAAAACTACAACCTTCAGGTAAGCCTTAACTGGAGGATATTTGACTCATTCCAAACAAAATACGCAGCGCTATCTGCCGAAAAAGAGAAAGAGATGGCAGAAATTGAACTTGCAAAACTTAAAAATCAGATTAAAAAAGAGGTTTTAGATAGCTACACTGACTTCAAAACGGCAAAGGCAAACCTTGAAAATGCCAGAAGTTACCTGAGGTTTGCTCAAAAAACCTACGAAAGAACACTAAATGAATATGAACTGGGCGTTTCTGACCTTGTATCTTTGCTTTCGGCCTACAACGAATACACAAATGCCGAAGAAAACTTTACCGATAATCTGGTTAACCTTAATATAGCTTACTACAAACTACTTAAAAGCGCTGGAATGCTTGGAGGATCAAAGTGAAAAAGATAATAGCCCTGATAGGAATAATCATACTGATAGCTGGTGGTGTGTTTATCGCTAAAAGGGAAAAGAGCAGGGAATTAATACCTGTAAAAACGGCAAAGGTAAAGAGGGGAATGGTAAAAAATGTCGTTGAAGCGTCCGGAATGATGAAACCTCAGGTGGGTGCAAAGGTAAAGGTTGGAGCAAGAATATCCGGTACTGTTTTAAAAGAGAATGTAAAGGTTGGCGACTTTGTTAAAAAAGGTGATCTTATAGCCGTAATAGACAACAGAGAACTAAGAGAAAACTTAAAAATAGCAGAAGCAAACCTGAAAGAAATAGAAAAGAACTATCCTAAGAGAATAAAAACACAGGAGCTTGCCGTTAAAAGTGCAGAAGCAAACCTGAAATCTGCGGAACTTAAACTTAAAACGGAAAGGGCAAACTACAACCTCAAAAAGTGGGAGTTCGAAAGGCAGGAAAACCTTTACAAAACAGGCTACACAACAGAAAACGCCTACAGACAGGCAAAGGCAGCTTACGAAAATGCCAAAAACAGCTTAAAAGCGGCAGAGGAAGCCGTAAAACAGGCGAAGCTTGCACTTGAAAAAGAGAAAGAAGCACTCTCACAGCTTAAAACAGAGTTTAAGGAAAAACTCAAGCAGGCAAAAGCCCAGTATGAACAGGCAAAAATCAGGTTCTCCTACTCATACATCTATGCACCTAAATCCGGTGTTATCTCCTACGTTTCAACACAGGAAGGAGAAACCGTGGTAGCAGGATTGAACGCACCTGAATTTGTAACAATTCTCGTTCCTGATAAGCTTGAAAACTGGATATACGTAGATGAAACAGAGATCGGAAAGATAAAGAAAGGACAGAAAGTTCAATTCACCGTTGACACGTACAGAAACAAAACCTTTGAAGGAAAAGTCGTTGAAATATATCCGGAACCAAAAGTTCTTAACAATGTCGTTTACTACATCGTCGTTGCAAGAGGATTTAAGAAGGCAGCTCTTCTTAAGCCTGACATGACAACCCATAACGAAATTATTATAGGTATCAAGAAAAATGTGCTGGTTGTTCCAAACAGTGCCGTTAAATGGAAAAAAGGGAAGTACGTGGTTTATAAGGTTGTTAACGGAAAAGTGAAAGAAGTTCCTGTTGAAGTGGGCTGGTCTGACGACAAGTACATGGAAATTGTCAAAGGTCTCAAAGAGGGCGATACCATAGCACTCAAGGTAAAGGTGAAGTAAATGGAACTTATAAGGCTTGAAAACATAACAAAAACTTTCTACCAGGGAGACATAGAAACAAAGGTCCTAAAAGGAATAAACCTGACCATAAACGAAGGTGACTTTGTTGCCATAATGGGTCCTTCCGGTTCTGGAAAATCAACCCTTATGTACATAATAGGTTTCCTTGACAAACCTACCAGTGGTAAATACTACTTCCGGGGCGAAGACGTATCATCGTTTGATGACGACAGAATATCAAGGTTAAGAGGAAGACACATAGGATTTGTTTTCCAGTCTTTCTATCTTGTTCCATACCTGAGTGTAAGAGACAATGTCCTTTTACCAACAATTTACCTCAAAGGTAGTGAAAAAAAAGAAGTATTTAAAGATACAACACCTGAAAAGAAGGCAGAGGAAATACTGACGCGCCTTGGCCTAAAGGAGAGAATACCCTTTAGACCAGACCAGCTTTCCGGCGGGCAGAAACAGAGAGTTGCAATAGCAAGAGCTCTTATAAACTCTCCATCTCTCATCATAGCCGACGAACCTACAGGTGCACTTGACCAGGCTTCCGGAAAAGCGGTTATGGAAATATTTACGGAACTTAACAGAGAGGGGAAAACAATACTTATCGTTACTCACGACCCTGAAGTTGCCCGTTACGCAAAGAGAATTGTCAGAATAAAAGATGGAGTGATTGAAGAGTGAACGGGCTTTACTTTAAGGACTTATTTTCATCTCTATACCACAATAAGGTTAGAACAGCCTTTGCTCTGCTTGGCATTGTAATGGGCGTGGCATCTCTTGTTCTTATTGTTGCTGCCATACAGGGAAGCACCTTAAGGGCGAGAAAGATTATTCAGAAACTTGGACCTGATTCAATATTTATAGTATCGGGAAAGATGGGAGCAGGCCCAAGACACAGAACAATGACACTTACAATGGAAGATGTAAGGGAAATTTCAAGGCTTGAAGGCATCTTCGCACTTACATACGGACTGATAAAACCCGTTAGAATTTCTGCCGGAAAGTACGCAAAGACAACAACCAGCTTTGGCGTCGGTCCAAACTGGATAACCTCCTGGAACTATCATATAGATGTAGGTAGAGATTTCACCCCGAACGACTTTAAAAACTTCAGAAAGGTTTGCATCGTCGGATGGGATGTTGCGAATTTCCTTTTTCCCAATCAAAACCCCATAGGAAAAGTGGTTATAGTTGAAAAAACACCTTTTAGAATCGTTGGTGTCTATAAAAGGCGGGGGAAAACACCTCAGGGAAGAAACATGGACGACAGAATTTTTATACCCTATCCCATATACAAAAAGGTTGTCTTTCCGCTCAAAGAGGATTACATATCACTCATAAGATTCAGAGTAAGAAACATGGATGAATATAATCTCATTTTAAAGGAAACAAAGCAAATACTCTCACGGAGACATAATATAAAAACAGAACTTACAATAATTACACCATCTCTTGTGAAAAAAGTGCTGTCCATGATAAGTGCAAGTCTATCAATGTTCCTGGGACTTGCATCAATAACGGCTTTGGTCGTTGGTGGTTTTGTTCTCTCAAGTATTTTCTACATAAACATCTACGTGAGGCAGTGGGAAATAGGACTTAGAAGAGCAATGGGAGCAACAAAAAGGGACATTCTCATAAGGATAATGGCAGAAAGTGTCGTAATAGCAATACTTGGAGCTATAATTGGAACGGCCGTAGGACTCTTGGGCGTTAAAATCGTCCTTCCGCTGCTTTCCATACCCGTGGTTTATCCTGTTGAAGCCTTTATCCTTGCAGTTGCCTTTTCAATTGCAGTTGGACTGATAGCATCCTACGCACCGGCTAAAAAAGCGGCAGAATTTGAACCGGTAGAATCTTTAAGGTCAAAGGTTTAAGCGATGATAGAGATAGAAACGATACTTCATTATTTTGGAAGTAACAAAAAGAGAACTGTTTTAGCGGTCATAGGCGTTGCCATTGGTGTCTTTTCACTTGTCCTCATGATGGGAATAACAGGCGCCATGCAAAACAAGGTAAATAGGTACCTTGGTGACCTGGGAAGTCAGGTCTTTGTTGTTATTCCCGGAGAAATCAAAAACTTAGGCGGAAGGCTGCTCCAGGTAAAATTCTTTCCAACATTAACGTTAAAAGACGCAAAAGCAATTGAAGAAAGGTGTGTTCTTGTAAAGGAAACATCACCAATAAAAGAGGTCTATCCTCCCGTTCACGCAAATGGAAAGTTCTCAACACCAAAAGTTTTAGGCGTTGATGAAAACTACGCAGAGATAACCTCTTCATACCCTGCAGCGGGAAGATTTATAACAAAAAACGATGTAAAAGAATTTCGGCAGGTAGCTGTCATTGGTGTTGAGGTAGCCAGGGATCTTTTTGGCGAAAAGTACCCCGTTGGAAAAACGCTTTACTTATACAACGCCCCCTACAAGATAATCGGCGTTCTGCCCGAAAAAGGAACAGACATATCAGGTGAAAACTTAGACAACAGAGTTTTAGTCCCGATAAGCTGTGCAGTAAGAAGATTGGAAAACGTTGACTATATAGATGGCATCTATGTCCTACCCGTATCTGAAAAGGTTGTTGACAATGCGATGAAAGAGGTCTCTTCCCTCCTTAAAAAGAGGCACGGAAAAAAAGACTTTTCCATAAGCCGTTACGAAGACCTTGTCAACACTCAAAAAGAAGCTATGAAAATATTTTCTGTTCTTAGCGTAACCGTAGCAACAATAGCTTTCAGCGTCGGTGCACTTGGAATATTAGCAGTGATGACACTATCTGTCTATGAAAGACTTGTAGAAATTGGTGTCAGGAGAGCTTTTGGTGCAACCAAGATGGACATCTTCAAACAGTTTCTCACGGAAGCAACAATTCTCTCTCTAACCGGTTCTGTTTCTGGCGCCGTAATAGCAACGGGGCTTGTAAACATCATCGCAAAAATAGCAAAATGGCAGCCATATATCCCGGTAAAAGGAATACTTATATCCATAGCACTCTCTGTGGCAGTTGGACTTATTGCAGGCGTCTATCCGGCAATGAGAGCCACATCTTTTGAACCGAAGGAGATACTGAAGGATGCATGAAATAAGCGTCGAAATAGATGGAAAGGTGATAACCGTCCCAATAAAAAAGCGTTCCATAAGGGTGGATTCCTTACTTGAAAAACTTTCAATCTATCCTGAAACTGCCGTTGTTATCAGAGGGAAGGAACTTTTATGCGACGATGATAGGATAAACGAAGGGGAAAAGGTTAAAATAGTCGTAGCTACTTCAAAAGGTTAAGGCGGTTTACATGCTATGTAAAATCTGTAAAGCAAAAGGGAAGAGAGAAAAAGCTGTTATTTTTATAAGACACCACAAACTTGCCCTCTGCAAAAATCACTTTTTAGAATGGTTTGAAAAACAAACGCTTAAAACTATAAAACACTTTTCCATGTTTAACAGAGGAGAAAAAATTGGCGTTGCCGTTTCCGGTGGTAAAGACAGTCTATCTTTATGGCAGCTTTTAACAGAAGCTGGTTTTGAAACGGTAGGTATTCACATATCTTTAGGTATAGGTAAAGATAATTACTCAGAAAAATCTCTAAAACTCTGTGAAAAACTTTCAGAAAAGTTAAATCGTCCGCTTATCGTCTTTGACCTAAAAGAAGAATTCGGTTACACAATAGAAGAGATTGCAAAGCTTTCGGGAAGAAAAGACGTCTGTTCTGTCTGTGGAACGTTTAAAAGATACCTGATGAACAAAATAGCCATTGAGGAAAACCTATCAGTAGTAGCAACCGGACACAACCTTGACGACGAATCTGCAGTTCTGCTTTCAAACACCATAAGATGGGAAACGGGATACCTTGGCAGACAATATCCTGTTCTTAGTGAAAGAGAAGGCTTTGCAAGGAAGGTAAAACCTTTCTGCTTTCTAACAGAAAAGGAGATTGTAAGCTACGCCATTTTAAAAGGAATAGATTTCATGGAAACGGGCTGTCCCAACGCAAAAACTGCAACTTCTCCCGTTTACAAACAGGCCCTTGCCTTCCTTGAACACAAAATGGCAGGGACAAAACTCAGGTTTTACAAAGAATTCTTAAAGAAAGCTAAACCACTGTTTGAAAAAGAGGCAAAAGAGGAATACAATCTTACACCGTGCAAAATTTGCGGAATGCCAACAACTGCAAATGTGTGTTCCGTCTGCAGAATTCTTGAGAAGATAAGAGGTGTAAATGCTAAAAGTGGGAAAAATTGAATATATAAACGTTCTACCTGTATACTTCGGATTTATTGACAGCGCCGTACCCTTTGACTACCAGTTCACAGAGGCAGTACCCTCTGCCCTAAACGAGTTTTTAAGAGAAGGAAAAATAGATGTAAGCCCCATATCTTCCTACGAATTCATAACAAACAGTGAAAGGTACCTTCTATTTCCAGACCTTTCAATATCATCTTTTGGAAGAGTAAAAAGTGTTCTCTTCTTCTCAAAACTGCCAATCCATCAGCTCCACAGAAAAGATGTATGGCTTACAAAAAGTTCAATGACCTCAAGGGCACTTATTGAATACCTTTTAAAAAATCGGTATGGTGTCGAACCTAACTACTACTACTACAGCATGAAGGAAGGCAATCTTCCAAAGAGTGCAACAGCCGTTCTGGCAATAGGTGATGACGCCTTCAAACTTCTAAAAGACAAAAACTACCGCTTCATATACGATTTAGGGGAGGAATGGCACAACATCTACGATCTTCCATTTGTCTTTGCCGTCTGGGCAGTAAGAAGGGATACTGCTGAAAATCATCCACTATCTGTTAAAAAAATCTTTGAAAAATTCATAGAATCAAAAAGTTACGGTCTGGCACATCTTGAGAAGATAGCTAAAAGGTATGCTAAAAAAGTTGGACTAACGGAAGACGAATGCATGGAATACTTTAAGTGCCTCAACTACGACCTGACAAACCTTCATAAAAAAGCTATCAATAAGTTTGCAAATCTTTTAGGTTTTGAAATAGACGTTGAAAAGTTCCTGCTTTCTACCTGAATTCCTATATTTTTCTCTAACAAATCACCGCGGAGATCTGCATGCACATAGACTTTTTCAGACTCTATTTAATGATAATATCCTCAATAACCTTTGGATATCTGATAGCTGCCATAAGTGTTGAAACGGGTTTTATTAACTGGCTCGGACTCAAAACGGTAAAACTTTCTAAAATAGGCATTCATCCGCTACTATCGCCCATCCCCATTCTCTACCTTGTAAGTCCCCGGGCAGCACACCTTCACGCCTCTAAACTGCTGAAAGAGGGAAAGATAAAACCGAGAGACCTTTATATTACCGCTGCCGCTTCAAACTTTCCTATGAGAATAACTTTTCTCTACAGATACTACTTTCTTGTTCTGATACCGTTAATAGGATGGATTGCCGTTTACTATGGCCTTTTAAGACTCCTCTTTGACACTGTAGTTCTGTTTATCGTACTTATAACAGGAAGACGCATCTACAAAAACATAAAAAGACCAGGAAACGACAGTGAAACGATAAAAATTCAGCTTAACTACGAAACTTTAAAAAAAGGAATAGCCTCAGGCCTAAAAGAGGGGGGAAAGTTCATTATAAAATTTTCACCTCTATTTGGATTTGTCACATTTCTTATAAATCACGGCATAATGGACAAAGTGCTTACATTTATGTCACCTCTCCTTAAATGGGCAGGGCTTGACAACCTGTGCGCAACCTACGTAGCAACAGCAGCCATAAGCCCTCCAGTGGCATACGGTCTTATAAAAGTAATGATTGCAAAACACTACCCGCTTATAAAAATTTTAGGCGCTATGTTTATCGGAAACGCATGCTTTACATTTTTAAGAGCCTGGTGGGCGTATGTTCTACCTTATTATCTGGGACTTTATCCCATGAAAGTAACGATAATTCTTATATTTATACAGAGTTTTCTGCCAGCTTTATACAATCTTTCCATGGGCATAATATTCAGCAAGTTTTTATGAGGAAAGGATGGAAAGAGAAAGTGTAAAAAAGCTTAAAAACTGGATTCTGTCCCTTAAAAATTTTTTAAACTCAGCGGAAAACACGGCCGTTGTCGTTGAGGGGAAGAGGGATTTAGCCGCATTAGAAAGGTTTGGCGTTTATCCGGTATTTGCATTAAAAGGCATGGGATTTCACTCTTTCTCAGAAATGCTGGCCGATGAAAAAGGCATAAGGCTTGTAATCCTCATAACAGACTTTGATCCAGAAGGTGAAGAAATAGCGAGAAAACTTCAAAGAGTTCTCTCAAAATACAACATTAAGGTTGATACCTCTTTCAGAGAAAGTTTAAGAGAAACCGGGCTAAAATTTGTTGAGGAGATCCCGGAAAAACTGAGAATGGCTTTTTAAAAAGCCTGTCCGAAGACAGGCATAAAATTCACTGGAACCGCTGACTTACTTCAATCACCTTCTTCAAAACTTCAAAAGGCCTACCTTCGTTTAAAAGGTCAAGAGCAAGCCTCACACCTTCAGAAGGTGAAGCAACTTTCCCTGCAACGTAAAAACCAAACCCGGCGTTAAGGGCAACCATATCCCTTTTAGCAGATTTGTCTTCTCCTTTCAAAATAGCCTCTATCATTCTCTTATTATCGTCAAGAGTTTCTGCAGCAGCTATTTCTTTAATGTCAGCTTTTTCAAAGCCAAAATCTTCCGGAGAAACCACATAGCTTTTAACATCACCGTCCAAAAGTTCAGTTATCTTCGTTCTTTCACAGATTGTAATCTCATCCATACCGTCAAAACCATGAACTATACAGGCTTTCTTAACTCCAAGCTTTGAAAGAACACCGGCAATCTTCTCTGAAAGTTCGCCGTCAAATATACCCATAAGCTGCCTCATGGCACCGGCAGGGTTGGTAAGAGGTCCTAAAATGTTAAAAACTGTCCTGACACCAAGTTCTCTTCTTGGCTTTATAACATTTGCCATAGCCGGATGAAAAACTGGAGCAAACATAAAACCAAATCCCGTTTCTTCTATACATTTCCCAACTTCTTCAGGCTGAAGGTCTATCTTTACACCAAGAGCCTCAAGGATATCGGCACTTCCACACTTACTTGAAACAGACCTGTTGCCGTGTTTCGCAACAGAAACACCACCAGCAGCAAGGACAAAAGCAACCGTCGTAGAAACGTTGAACGTTCCTTTTAAATCACCACCAGTTCCACAGGTATCCACTATCTTCTCTTTAAGGCTCTCTGAAAGATAAACCTTTCTACTTTTTTCTCTCATCGCAGAAGCGGCACCCGCTATTTCCTCTGTCGTCTCACCCTTCATTCTCAGAGCAACCAGAATACCTGCTATCTGCGCCGGCGTAAGCTCACCCCCCATGATCTTTCCAAAAAGCTCTCTGGTCTCCTCATAAGAAAGGTTCTCTCTTTTTATTACCTTCTCAAGAACTGCCCGATATTCCATAACTCACCCCCTGAATTTGAAAACGATGAATGGTAAATCGGAAACAATTTTATCAATTTCAGAAAGAGAATTAACGATAAAAAGGTGAGAAACACAGGAACAATCAGAACAACCAAAGCCTGAAATAGCACTAAAAACACCCTTAAACCTTTCAGCAATTTCACACTCAATTCTTTTTTCTAAAAAACAGTAAACGGCAACTGGAGTAAAAAACCTTGACGTAGAAACGTAATCAAAATGCCAGTGTTTCTTTTTTCTCTTCTTCAAATGTCTATTTAATCTGCTATTTAATCCGCCCGAACCAAAAGCAGAACCAATATAACCGTAAGTCGCTTCAGGAAGAAGAAAAACTCTTCTTTTCGTTTGAATTTTTCTCTCTTTTTTCAGGTTAAAAACAATAATGTAGGTTCCCCTGCTATCTGGAAATTCTATTCTGGACTTCAACTATTATCCTCCAGAATGGAAAGGGCAACATTCATACCGTCAATGGCAGAACTTGTTATACCACCGGCATAACCTGCCCCCTCACCCGCCGGATAGAGATTTTTAAAATTTAAAGCTCTAAACCGCTCATCCCTCAATATCCGAACGGGAGAAGAAGTTCTGGTTTCAACACCTACAACTGTAGCTTCATCACTGACAAAACGTTTTAATTTCTTTTCCCAATATTTAAAAGCCCTTTTAAGCGAAGCTGTAACAAATGGAGGCAGAATACGGTCAACCCGGGCAGGCGAAATTTCAGGAATAAAACCGTGTTTTGGCAGTTTCTTGAAGGGTGTTTCCCTTCCCTTTATAAAGTCCATAAGGTTCTGGGCAGGCATAGCATAGTTACCACCACCTGCCATAAAGGCTGCCCTTTCAAGCTTTCTCTGAAACTCAACTGCCTTAAGGGGATCATTACCAAAATCATCGGGAAGAACCTGAACAACTATGGCACTGTTTGCCATAACACCTTCCCTTGCAAAGTTACTCATACCGTTGGTAACAACCGTGTTCTTCTCTGAGGAGGAACAGATAACAACACCACCGGGACACATGCAGAACGAAAAAACGCCCCTATCCCCGGCCTTTGCAGTTACAGCATACTCTGCCGGTGGAAGGTCAGGATTCTCAAAGTATTTTCCGTACTGCATTCTATTTATCAACCTCTGAGGATGGATAATCCTCACACCAACGGAAAAAGGCTTTGCAGTAAGTTCCACGTTAAAATTTTTAAGCATTGAAAAAGTATCTCTTGCACTGTTCCCAATTGCAAAAATAACTGCATCAAACTTTTCTTCATAAACCCTATCCTCAATTAAGTCCCTCACTCTCAGGGAAGTGACCTTTCCCTCATTTACATTCATACCCACAACAAGCGAAGAAAAACGAAACTCAACACCGCCACTTTCAAGGGTCTTCCTCATAGAAGGAATCACCTTTCTCAGCTTATCGGTACCGATATGAGGTTTAGAAAGGTAAAGTATCTCCTCGGGTGCACCGTGTTCAACAAGCACACTGTAAACAAAATGTTTTTTCTTATCCTTTACCCTTGTAGTTAACTTTCCGTCTGAAAATGTTCCGGCTCCACCTTCACCAAACTGAACATTGGAGTTTTCATCAAGAACTCTTTTTACCCAGAATCTCTGAACATCTTCCTCTCTCTCTTCAATTCTTTTGCCCCTCTCAAAAACAACAACTCTAACCCCACCAGCTAACAGCGCATAGGCAGCAAAAAGGCCGGCAGGACCAGAACCAACAACAGCGACCTTTAAATTCTTATTAACAGACGGAATCTCTATTTCAGGAAGGGGCTTGTGAATGCGACAACCGGACGCAATCAACCTTTCTGCTACCTCTTCGTCAACATCAAAAAGCAAACGGTAAACAAACTCAGGTTTCTTCCTCGCATCAAGTGATTTCTTTAAAATAGCGAACCTTAAAGGATACCCCTTCTCTCTCAGTTTGTCTTCAAGCCTTTCGCCTATCTTTACTTTTACATCTCCTTCTACCAGCATGAGGAACCTCTATCTTAAGCTCTTCAAAAAACTTTAAAAGTCCATCTTCAAAAATCTCTATCTCCCTCTCAAGTTCACAAACAACTTCCTCTTCAAGAGGTTCTATATCAATAATTACAATCTCATCGAACCTTCTTAAACCCAAACGTTTTTCAACCTTCTCCTTAACATATATCAGCGAATCTCTCCTGAGCACCTCTGCTTTCTCAAGGGCATCACCTATAAATTTCTCAGCATTATCAATATCCCTCTGTTTTATCCGACCTGAAAGCAAAAAAGAAAAGGAAACCTTAACAGGTCTCTCTATGGGAAAATGCTCCATCCCGTATTTCTGTTTCTGAATGTGAAACTGGAAAACAGCCTCTCTCTGTGAAGAAAGAACGGAAGGATTATTAATAATAAAAGGCTTCATTTCACCGTAAACCCTTCTGTGAGAAATCTTTTTATAGTTAGCCTTACTTGGAATCTTACCGACAAAATAGAAACGAAATTTCTCCATAAAAAGCACTTCCAGTGTTAATGATATAATTTCCTGAAAATTGTAACAAATAAAAACTTACACAAAAGGAAGGGAAATGTCCGTACAAGAGATAAAGTACCTTAGAAAACATGTAGTAAGAAAGTTTATCCGTATTCTTATACTCTTACTCAGCGTCACTTTATTTTCCACTTTAGGAATAATGCTAATAGAACACTGGTCCTTTTTTGATGCGCTGTGGCACGTAATAATAACTATATCAACAGTCGGCTACGGAGAAATTCATCCCTTAACAAAGACAGGAAAAATATTCACAATAATTATAATAATTGTTGCTTTTAGCGTTTACGCATATAGTGCTTCAACCATAGCATATTTAATCTTCGAAGGTGACCTGAAAAAATACTTTGCGTTGAAGAGGTTGGAAAAAATGATTTCCCAGATGAAAAATCACACGATAGTATGCGGCCTTGGGAGGACAGGATTGGCAGCTATTCAGGAACTACACAAAGAACACATTCCTTTCGTGGTTATTGAAAAAGATCACGAAAAAATAAACAAAGCCTTAGAAACGTTTCACAACATGAGATATATAGTTGGAGATGCAACAAATGATGAAATACTGCTCAAAGCCGGAATAAAATCCGCTGCGAACCTCATAATTACAACATCAAACGACTCCAATAACCTTTTTATAACGCTATCTGCCAAGAACCTGAATCCAAAAGTGAAAATAGTAGCAAGAGCATCGGAAGAATCCAGCATTCCGAAACTCAAAATGGCCGGAGCTGACGAAGTTATTTCACCTAACACTATTGGCGGCATTAGAATGGCATCAATAGCCATAAGACCTAGCGTTGTCAGTTTCCTTGACATCGTTACAAGGCACGGCGAAATAGATCTAAGACTTGAAGAGGTTAAAATTCCCATGGGTTCTCCTGTCCACGGGAAACTCCTGAAAGACGTTCAAATTCCTCAGAAAACAGGCGTAATCGTCATAGGCATCAAAAGAGAAGATGGATCGTTTATCCTCAACCCGGTATCCACAACGATGCTTCTAAGAGGTGATACAATAATTATCATAGGAACTACTGAGCAATTTGAAAAACTGAAAAAACTGATAAGAGGGGAACATTGATGGACATTAAGGAAGAATTGGATAACATTTTAAAATTATTAGAAGAAGAAAATGTGTTGCTTAAAAAGGGAATAGCAGAACCCAAAACAGCAGATATGCTGTTTGAAATTAGCGAACAGAAGAGAAAGATACTCGCAAAAATAGCAAAATTAGAAGCAAAGGATCTCAATCCATTTAGAGATACCATCAAAAAAATTGAAGAACTTAACAAGCGAAATAGTATTTTACTCCTGAACAACATAGATATATTAGAAGAAACCGTTAAAACTTTAATTCCGGAAGAGTATGTTGATGTCTATTCAAAGAACGGGAAAATATCACAAAACCGCTCAATATTCGGGAAGAAGGTATAAAAATTCATCGACTTTAAACGATAATAGAGTTTAGAAGTTTGCCGGAGGGAAAAATGTCACTCTTATACGCGCTATCAATAGCTGGGCAATCGTTACTAACCTATCAAGATGCGATAAATGTCACCAATAAAAACATCTCAAACGCATTCACAGATGGATACTCAAGAGAAGAAGCCATAATTGCAGATCTTCCCGCAAGGAGCGGCGCTTACATACAAAATATAAGAAGGCTATCGAGCAAAATAATATTCAGCAGGTACATAAAAGCAAATCAGGAAACGGAAGGACTAAACGACTACAAAAGCATACTTGATCAGGTTGAAGACGTGTTTAATGAAACAGCCGGAGGCGGTTTTGGAGCTGCCCTTAACGACTTTTTTGCATCCCTTAACGACATAGCAGTAAACCCCGGTGACTTAACAGCAAGATATGCAGCCCTTTCAAAGGCAAAAGCTTTAGTAGGAAGAATAAGGGATTCTTATTCATATCTGACGGACATAAAAGATAAAACAACCTTAGGCGTAAAAGATACAGTGGATAACATCAATCGTCTAACGGAAAAGCTTGCCGACATTAATAAAAACCTCAAGCTCTTTTATGCATCAAACAAAGAAAAGTACAACGAATACCTTGACGAAAGAGATAGAGCGTTAAAGGAACTAAGTGCTCTCGTAGATACAAAAGTTACATTCCACGATGACGGCACCGTTAACGTTTCAACTGCAAAGGGATTCGCGTTAGTAATCGGCATTGACTCAAAAAAACTCTCTTTTTCGACTGATGGAAACAACAACCCGGTAATCAGGTGGAACAACACAGATATAACTTCTGAATTTCAGAACGGAAAACTTGGTGGATACCTGAAAGGTGTCTCATTCATTAACGAAACAATAGATAGACTAAATACATTCACAACAGAGTTCGCCAACGCGATAAACAACCAACATAAAGCTGGATATGATTTAAACGGAAATCCCGGAACAGACTTTTTCACGAGTGACAACGGTTCTTCAACTATAGACGCTTCAAACATAACGCTAAACTTTGAAGATCCAGAACTCATAGCAGCATCAGGAAACGCCACCTATCCAGACTCTGACAATACAAATATCAAAGCCATAATAGCGCTTGAAGATACACCAATATCAGGTCTTAATAATCAAACCTTTTCAGAATACTACTCAACCGAAATCATTACGCCGATAGCGACACAGACAAACCAGACAGACAACTTAATAAAGTCTTCTACAGAGATAAGAGATTCCCTCGACCAGCAGTTAAAAGAGATCTCCTCAGTAAACACAGACGAAGAATTTATAAACCTTACAAAATTCCAGAGAGCTTACGAAGCATCAGCAAAGGTTGTAAGCGTTGCAGACGAACTGATACAAACAATCCTCAACATGGTTTAGTGAGGTAAAGGATGAGAATACCGGATATAGCATACTTTGACATTTTTAAAAAGTACGACCGAATAAGGCAGGAAGAATTAGAAAGGTATAACCTTGAAGCAGCATCCGGCAAAAAACTTTTAAAACCGTCTGATGATCCTGTAAATTTCGTGAGAGCCTTAAGGTACAAAGAGTTAAACAAAAACATTGAGACATACCTCAGAAACAGTGATCTCGTTCTAACAAAACTTGAAGCGGCAGAATCAACAATGGGAACGATAGTGAACACAGGAGAAGCCCTGAGAGTTAAAATAGTTCAAATACTAAATACGGGCGTCATAACCGATGACGAGGCAAAAGCTCTTAAAGATTACTTCTTAAAGATGAAAGATTACATAATAAATCAGGCAAACATCTCTATTGGCGAAGATTATCTTTTCGGAGGCGTAAAATCAAAAACTGCACCTTTTACAGCTGATGGAACGTATCAGGGCGAAACGGAAGAAACCACGGCACCTATATCAAAAGGTGTGGAGCTTAACACCACATACAACGGTGCCGAATACATGGGCGTTAATTATGCATCAGGAAAAATACTTTTAGTCGATGTAATAGATACAATAGTAAACGCCATAGACAGTGGCAATTTAGATCAGCTTAACAACATGACAATAAACGTTGACCTTGATAACACCGGAACGACACAGCAGATGAAGATACTTGACGCTTTCGATGCAGGACTTTCAAAAATAATGGAACACCGCTCGCAGATAGGAAGCCAGATAGCAACCTTAAACGACCTTAAAACGCAGAACGAATCTCTCAAGCTTAAATTCACAAACCTTGTGTCAGAAATGGAAGACGCCGATTACTCAGAAGTTATAATGAATCTTCAAAAGAGTCAAACAGCATATCAAGCACTCCTTGTCGCCATATCAAACACCAAGGATTTAAGCCTGTTAAACTTCCTTAAGTAAATACCGGGGCAGCTGCCCCTTCCCATCCCAATCACCTTTGTAAGAAAATAGACACCGTAGCAAAAATTTGGTGCAGGTTTATATTTCTAACTGCCACTAACTTTCAGGAGATAGCCAATGAAAACCGTCTTAAAGTTCAAATACTTAGACACCGAAAAAATAGGACTCGCACTTGCAACAGATGGATTTAATGCTAACTACAATGAAAAAGTTGTTGTCGAAACGGATAGAGGTGTTGAAATAGTTAAGGTTTTGGGTGTTTATGAAGTGAGCGATGAAACTTTTGAAAGTTTTGGATTTAAGGAAGAAAGTACCTTCAAAGTTCTTAGAAAACCAACAGAGGAAGATTTGAAAAAATTCAGAGAGAACGAACAGTTCTGTACAGAAGCTATTCCGGTATGTAAAGAAAAAATCAAAAAACATGAACTTCCCATGAAACTTGTTAAAGCCTACACAACTTTGAACAGAGAAAGGCTCGTTTTCTACTTCACATCAGAAACCCGCGTCGACTTTAGGCAACTTGTAAGAGACCTTGCATCACACTTCAGGCTCAGAATAGAGCTGAGACAGATAGGTGTTAGAGACGAAGTGAAAATGATAGGTTCTATGGGAATGTGCGGAAAGGAGTGCTGCTGTAAAGAATACCTCGAATGTTTCGATTCAATCTCTCTATCAATGGCAAGAATCCAGGGACTTCCGCCAAACCCGGCAAAACTTTCAGGCGTCTGTGGAAGGCTCATGTGCTGTCTCAAGTACGAAGAGCCCATCTATCGAATAAGGGAATACCTCCCACAGATAGGGGAAACAATCACAATAAACGGTGTAACTGGAAGGGTGGTTGACGTAAACATCCCGACTGAAACTGTAACACTTGAAATAGATTCAGGCGTAAAAAGGCAGATAGATATAAAAACGTTTATTCCTGAAGATGAATGGGAAAGATACACGGAGGAGGTGAAAAAATTCATAGACGACACATTCAAATGCTTTACAAAGGCAAGCGCAGACCATGAAGCTGAAGAAGAGATACCAGAGCAAGTTGAATAACCTCTTTGTTTATGAAACAGAGGATGGCTACCATGTAGAATCTGTTTTCTACAGAGGTGATACTCTTTGTATATCCACTCAGGTTGGCTGTCCTATTGGATGCTACTTTTGTGCTTCGGGAAGTAGAGGCTTCTTCAGAAATCTATCTGCCGAAGAGATCAAATCACAATTCTTGCTCTTAGAGAAAACGCTTCCAATCAAAGGAATCGCCATAGCCGGTATAGGTGAACCGGCCGCCAACGTGGAATCGGTTCTGGACGCCCTGAACTTTTTCAAACAAAGAAATTTAAAAGTAACCATCACAACAACGGGATTTCCTGAAAGCGGATTTAAAAAGCTTCTCTCATGTGAACACGACGGTATAACATTTTCAATTCACGGCTTTTCAGAAAGGGTCAGAAAAAAACTATTCAAGCTGAACTTTCCTTTTAAAAAAACAGGATCAACATTTATAGACCACATCGAACCCCTGTCAAAGACAAAGAGGAAAAAGTACCAGATCGGTTATCTCTTACTTGAAGAGATAAACGACTCAAAAGAAGAACTGACACAACTTGCAGAGTTTGCCCAAAAATATAGCCTGTCCGTTATGCTCATGATGTACAATCCGGTTGAAACGAGTCCTTTCAAACCCGTATCACCTGAAAAGTATGAGAAATGTTTCAAATTTTTGAGAAAATACGGTATAAGGGTAACTTTAAGCAACAGGTTCAGAACTGACCCGCTTGGCGGATGTGGAACATTAACTATAGCAAGGAATTAAAGATGAACCGTTTTAGTTGTTACGTAGATGTGGAAAGATTCCTTGGTGAACCCGTCAAGGAACTGGCACAGTTTCTATGTTGCCTCAGAAGGGGGAAGAGGTTTGAAACGATTTTTTCAGTTGCGAATTTCTTAAAAAAAGTTAACAAAGTTGGGGACTTTTACCAATTCAAAAACTCACCTGAAAAAATAAAATTCATGGAAGAACTTCCCCTCCCGAAGGAAGACAGAGAAATTCTCTGGAAACTCATCAGCCGCTTTTTCCTGAAACATTGTGAAAACTCATCAGGAATAGAAATCCCCCAAAACGACCTCATTTCCCTCAGAAAAGGCAGGCTTTTTGAAGAAATTATCTACAGAATAGGCCCCGCCAAAAGGTGGAAGGTTGACCTCGTTTCAATGCACTGTCAACCAATGATAAACGGGAGAAAGGCTGACATAAAATGTGGCGATAAGATCATATCCGGCAAAAACTTAGACGTTGTTTTCTGGGGAAAAAACTACGTCGAAGGATACGAGTGTAAGTCCAACGTTGCATTCTTTATACAGCTCGGGATGGGACACGGAGAAAGAGCAAAGAAAATAAGAGACAAAGTGAGATACTTAAATCAACTTGCCATATTTTTAAAGAGACACTTTAGAGAAGCAGAAATAACACTTGCAAGCTTTGCCCCTGACAGAAATTATGAAAAATTTATCCCGGTAATAAAAGAGTGGATTTCTAAATGTGGTGATGAGGACAAAATTCATTTTAAAATAAAAACGATAGAAGATATCTTAAAAGAAGTAGAGTAGCGGGGCCGAAAGCCCCGACGAATACTGTTATTCAAGGTCAACTATTTTTACATTATCTACTTTAACAGGATCAACATCCCTGCTCTTCAAACAGATGAATCCATACCTGTTCAATGCAGGATCGTTATCTGTAATATCAATTACCCCTTTATCATCAACAAATACCTCTATCCTGTTCCCTTTAACTGTCAATCTTACCCTATACCATCCGTTCACCAGCTTTGGCTGAAAGCGGTTTTCCGCAACTTTCACCCTACTGCTACCTGCAAATTTATAAACCGCAACCTTGTTAGATGCATAAAAAGTAACTTCATAACCGGCAGAAGGATTCTCCGAAGCTCTAAAAATTATTCCGACAGATTTATAACCACCGGATTCCTTATCAAAAGCTAAATCAAAATCCTTGTAAGTTTTCCCTGTCAAACATACTTTACTTTGAAAACTTAAAGGAAAGGTACAACCAGCCAGAAAGAGCCGTAAATCCAGACATACACAGGATAAGAGTGTGGAAATAGACTGCGTAAAGAAGAGCCTTTTTAGCATTCATCCCTATAAGAGAAAAGCCACCAACCATTCCAGCTTCAAATGTTCCAAATCCGCCTATGCTGTGTATGGGAAGGACAGTCGTAAATTCTGCAAACGTTGAAACAAAAATAGTTTTAAAAAAGCCAAGCCCGAGATGAGCTGCATTTAGAATAAACATAAACGCTGTGAACTTCAAAATCCATATACAGATAGAGAAGAAAAACATCTGCATTAATTTATCTACCCTGAAAAGAACTGCAGAAGCGATGATTAATTTATCAAAAAAAGGAATTCTTTCCTTAAAAAAGTGTAGAAATTTATAAGCAACAAACAGAGCAATCCCGACAAGAGCAACCGCCAATATGGGGAAGAAAATCAACCTTTTATCAGAAAAAGAAACGGAAAATAGAGAGAATAGAAAGAGAATAGAAAGAGATAAAAGATCAAATACCCGTGCCCCAAAAAGGACAACAGAAGAACGCGTCATATCTATACCGTAAAGCTTCTTCAAAATAAGGGGAAAAGAGGTTTCGCCGGAGCGAAAAGGCATCACATTATTAAAAAACGTGTGAACACCTATAACAGAAGCCATCTCTGAAAGGGGAATCTCTTCAATGTAAAGTTTAAGCCTCAAAGCCCGAAAAATATAAACAAACACGTAGATAAAAAGGGAAAAAGCAATATCCCTGTAACTTAAATCCTTTAACATGCTGGAAATTTGAGAAAATACATCGTACCTATAAAGGATGTATCCAAAAATTACTAAAATTAAAAGGGAAATAACTAACTTACTCTTTCTCACTATTAATAATTCTCCTTATCACGTAGGGTTTTTTACTCTGAGACTCAAAATAGATACGCATGAGAATCTCACTGATAATACCTGTTGTTAACATTTGAAGTCCGGAGATGATGAACATAACCGATATAATAAGAAGAGGTCTGCCTCCTATTGGATGCCCCATAATCTTTATACCCATAAGGTAGGAAAAAAAGACAAGACCAATAAACAGAAGCGTTAAACCTATACCGCCAAAAAAGTGAATCGGTTTCTGCATATACTTTTTAACAAACCAGACATAAAACAAGTCAACAATTACCTTAAAAGTCCTTGAAATACCGTACTTTGACTTACCATACTTCCTTGGATGGTGCTTTACGGGAATTTCTATAATTTTATCCGGAGAAGTAACAGTAGAAACAACGGCAGGTATAAACCTGTGCATTTCACCGTAAAGCCTGACCCTCTTTATCACAGAACTTCTGTAAGCCTTGAGAGAACACCCGTAATCGTGAATTTTTATACCTGTCAACCTTCCTATCAACCAGTTTGCTATCTTGGAAGGAAGTTTTCTTGAAATCGCAGCGTCCTTTCTATTTTTTCTCCAGCCGCTCACAACATCATAGCCTTCTTCTATCTTCTCAAGAAGTCTCGGTATATCCTCAGGATCATTCTGAAGGTCACCATCCATTGTTATAATCACGTCACCACCGGCAAGATCCATTCCAGCCATCATCGCCGGTGTTTGACCAAAGTTTCTTGCAAACTCAATAACTTTTACCTTTTTATCTTTTGCGGCAATTGCCTCAAGCTTTTCAGCAGTTTTATCCGTACTGCCATCATCAACAAAAATTATCTCATAGTCAAGAGGCAGGGAATCAACAACCTTCTTAATACGCTGATAAAGTTCATTAACGTTATCCTCTTCGTTGTAAAGGGGAACAACTATTGAAATCTTTTTTACACCTTTCATCTTTTCTCTCCTGAAGTTATTATTACTAACCTGTGTTTTGTGAGAAGCTCCTGCCTGACATCAACTACCCTGTATGGAACTTTCAACCTTTTGAGCCTGTTTTCCCTCGTAACTATCAGCACATTCTTATCTTTAAGGAGTTCTGCAGCTTTTCTAAAATCTATCTGTGGAATCTTCCCTTCACCGTAATAATAGACAATCTCAGGACTTGTATAGGCAAGCGAATAGACAGAGAGATTCGGATTCTTTAACTTCATATGTCTTAATTCTTTTCCAATTAAAGGCTTTGCCCTGTAAGGTTCAAGAACGGGAAGGGTAACCCATTTAAAGAGAATCATCGTTGATAAAAATCCATAGAGGAGCGGTTTGTACGGCTCTTTGCTTCTAAAGATGAAATAGATAGAAACGGCAATAGGAACAACCATGACTGCTGCAGCCAAGGGCAGTTTTTTCACAGCAAGTGCCGCAGGGACGGCAATAATCAAAAAAAGTAGAAGAACCGCTGTTAGATAGTAAGGAAGCTTTTCTCTATAATTTCTAACATAATAAGCGGTTAAGATTGCAAATGCAGGAAAAGACGGAAGTAAGTAATGTGCAAGTTTAGTGTGAGCTATTTGAAAAAATCCACAAATAATTAGAAACCAGACAACCGCAAACATAAATAAATCATCCACTAATAATTTTTTCCTATCTGTCCAGAACCGGTAAACAGCAAATACAAAAATCACGGAAAACGGAAGGAACATCCATGGATAGTTGACAAAATAGTACCACCACTCGGTCGGATGACCCGGAATTTTAGACGTGAATCTCTCTATGTTGTGGAAGATAATGAAATCCTTAAAGAAAAGGTAACCGTGCTTCTTCAAAATTGCCGCATACCAGGGGGCAACTATGACTGTGAAAATGGCAAAGCCGGAAAACCACGGAATTTTTTTAAATGTTTTTATCAAATCACGTCTTAAAATCAGATAAACAACAGCAACAAGACCGGGAAGAGCAAGTCCAACGGGACCCTTAGTTAACGTTGCAAACCCTGCCGCCGCAAAAGCCGCTAAATAACACCGTTTCCTGTTTTCATGATAGCCGTTATAAAACGCCATAAGAGAAGCGGCTATGAAAAATGTTAAAACTATATCAGGCATAGCCGCCGACGACATCACGATAAAATCAAGAAGAGAAAGTAATATAAGCGAAGACCAAAAAGCAAACTCCTCATCCTTCCACTTTTTAATCCAGAGATACAAAAGTAAAACCAGCGCTACACCAAAAAGAGAAACGAAGAATCTTCCACCAAACTCATTAACATCAAAAAGTTTATAACCTGCAACGATGAGCCAGTAAATGAGAATCGGCTTGTCAAAGCGATATTCGTAGTTGTAGTAAGGGGTTATATAGTCACCACTTTTAACCATCTCGTGAGCAGCCTCAAGGTACTTTGGCTCATCCTTGTCAAAGGCTGAGTAAAAGCCGTTCGGAGCAACAAGTAAAAGGATCGAAACAAGAGCTAAAATTAGAAATTTCCTGTCTTTTAATATCTTCCTCATGTAAACCTCTCTATAGTCTTAAAACGGAACTGATGTAATTATAACTGAGATAGTATAATTCAACGGGAAATATTATGGAGGTTTGAATTGAAATTCAAGAAGCTTCTTAAGTGTTCTAACTGCGGAAACATAGGAGAGTTCGAATACATCGGATCAAGGAACTTGAATAGAAACGGTGAAGTGAAAGAGATAGTGGGCGATAAAGAATTGTGGGTAAGCTATTATAAATGTCCAAACTGCAACATTATAGATATAGAGATGCATCCGTCAGGAGAAAAACCCGACATACCGGAAGAATTTTTCAAAGAGGTGCTGATTGATGAAAAAAGTGAAGAAGAAACTTCCAGCGATAGATAGAAAAACCCTGAATCTGTTTTTAATCATGCTCTTTCTTGCAGGAACGGTGAACCTCTGGCTTTTAACACTCCATCACGAAGAACCGAGGCGGGGTATCGTTGCTCTTGAAATGCTGTTCAGACATAATTTTGTTCAGCCAACTGTACTGATGGTTCCCTACTTTAAAAAACCACCATTACATAACTGGATAACCATTCTATTTGCAGGGTTCAACCCTCACTGGATAAACGAATTCACACTGAGATTTCCATCACTTGTAGCGACAGGTCTAACCGCTCTCTTTCTCTACTACTTTGTAAAAGAAAAACTCGATGAAAGAAGAGCTGTCTTTTCATCAATAATATTTATGACAACGTGGACAGTATTAATAGGTTACTCAACCAAATGTGAACCGGATATGCTGTTTACTTTATTTACATTTCTTTCCATAAGCCTGTGGTACCATTTTTTTGACAAAAATAGAAAATTCATTGCCTGGACTGTGGGATATTTCCTTGCATCTCTTGCACTTTTAACAAAAGGACTGCCGGGAATTCTTTTCTTCATCATTTCCTATATAGTGGTATTGTTTTCAAGAAAAGAGCTGAAAGAACTCCTAACACTTCAGCACATAGCAGGAATAGTAATAGGACTTATGCCATTTTTTTTATGGGTTATGGCAGTGTCTCCAGAAAAAGCGGTTTTAACACTATGGCACGAAGCGGTAAGGAGAACTGCGGTAGACAACCCTGTAACAAAGACATTAAAGGGCATAATCCTGTTCATTCCAAGGTTTATACTTGCCCTATTTCCATGGTCACTATTTGTCATCTATGAAATAATAAAGGATAAAGGCAGGGTAAAAGTTATTGAAAATCCATTCATGAAAGAGATAGCTTTCATAATAATAGCAAATATAACCGTGTATCTTTTCTCACCCGGAACAAGAATGAGATATATAATTCCGCTTATACCGTTTATATCTATCCTGTTAGCAGAAATTTTAAAAGATAAAAAAGTCAATCCTCAGAGGAGCATATCAAACATCCAGTTTTTAATGGATATCCTTCTATTTTTAGGAATTATTACAACAATATGGCTGACACTTCATGCAGAAATAGCTCTAAACTCTACAATTTTCTTCCTCATAGTGGCTTACTTTATCTATTTTTACGCAATGAAAAGGATAGATGTAACAAACTTTATCCTCATGGCAGGTTGCACACTCTTTATAATTAGAGGATTTTATAGCGGTTACTATCTATCAATAGCTGAATTCAAATATCCAAAATATAAAAAAGCAGCCTGGGAAATTTCTACAATTACAAAAGGGGATAAACTATCAACGCTGATACCGGAACTGAAAACGGGATTCTACATCGAGAAATTTAGACAACAGCCTTTACCACTCAAAAGAAAAACAGAACTGGAGAAAGGTGAATTCTTTATCACGGAAAAACCTTTTGACAAGCAGGTAAAAGAGTTTAAATTGGGCAACAGGGTTCTCTACCTATGCAAAAAAGAATAAATTAAGAAAACTACAAATAATGCAAAGAGGTGTGAGCGTTGAAAACCGCTACCTTTCGAGTGTTTAGATTTAATCCTGAAACAGACAGAAAGCCTCAATACCAGGATTACGAAATTCCTATCACAAAAGGAATAACAGTTCTTAAAGGATTAACATACATAAAAGATAACATAGATCCCACACTCGCTTTCAGGGCTTTCTGCAGAAGCGGAATATGCGGTTCGTGTGCCGTAAACATCAACGGGAAACCCCGCCTTGCATGTAAAACACCTATTGAAAAAATCATGGAGGAGTTTAGTTCTAAAACTATTATTATAGAACCCCTCTCAAGATTTAAAATCATAAAAGACCTTGTCGTTGACACAGAAGGTAAAAAAGAAACGATAAAACGCTTTAACCTGTGGCTTGAGGAAAAAGAGCCTCCCAGAGATGCAGAATTTACCGTCTCACCTGAAGAGGTGAAACAGTACGAGAAAGAAACAGACTGCATCCTATGCCTTGCCTGTTGCAGTGTTTGTGAAGCGTTAAAAGAAAACATTCCATTCTCAGGTCCTTTTGCGTTTGTCAGAACCTTCAGGTTTCTGTCAGATTCAAGAGAAAAGGAAGAGATAAAAGAGAAAAGACTTGAAATAGCACTTAACGCCTCCGTATGGTCCTGCCTTCAGTGTCAGAAGTGCGTTGCAGTCTGTCCAAAAAACATTGCACCTGCAGATGATATACAGAAAGTTAGAAGAACACTCGTAAGAAGCGGGAAGAAAGAATCTCCTGGTGCAAAGAAGCTCTCCCACTACCTTAACTGGATATACGCAACAGGACAGATTAACCGCCTATTTTTGCCGGCTGATGTTTACAACAGTGAAAAAGCTGTAAAAGAGTTTATAAAAACGTGCAGAGAACACGGCATTGAAGTGTGGGACATTCCACACCTTCCCGACGGATTCCTGGCGCTGAGAGACCTTATAATCAGGGCACTGGTGGAAGAAGGGGACATTGAAGCAATAGACTTTAAAAAGATACGGAAAATAGACGAAAAGATAGAAGCACTCCTTAAAGGAGAAGAGAAGTGAGAAGAATTGGATTTTATAGAGGCTGCTGTTTTCAGGGACTTGATTTCATCCTGTTTGAAGTCATAAAAAACGTACTCAACAGGTTTAATGTCGAACTTCCCGAATTGAGAAAGACCGTGTGTTGCGGTGGAAATGTCATTGATGAAGAAAGCAGATTTCTATCGGTTTTAATTAACGGCAGAAACATGGCCGCTGCGGAGAAAGAAAACCTTGATCTGTTAATAAGCTGCAACACCTGCTTCATGGTTATAAACAGAGTGAAAAAAGTTCTTGATGAAAATGAAGAAATAAAAGAAAAGATAAACAGAATCCTTAAGGAGGAAGAGCTCACCTACACCGGCAACCTTAAACTCTGGCACATTTTACCCTTCCTGACACGAAAAATTGGTTTTAAAGAAATAGAAAGAGAAGTAAGGAGGAAACTTCCCGTAAAAATGGCACCTTTTTACGGATGCCACCTGAGATATCCTGAAAAGGTCATTAAAAACGGTGAACTTGAAAAGCTTATAGAGGTATGTGGAGGCGTACCAACAGAGTTTGAAGAATCAAACACATGCTGCGGCTACCATGCAATATATACAGACAGGGCAACTGCTCTTAAAAAAATTAAAAAGATTGCTGAAAGTGCGAAAGAAGCCGGAGCAGAAGTAATAGTAACACCATGCCCCTTATGCTTTAAAGCTTTTGATCTCTATCAGGCAGACGCAAAAATAAAAGAAAAACTACCTGTCCTATTTTTACCGGAGATGGTAGCCCTTGCTTTTGGAATGGATGAAATAGAATCAGGGATAAAGTACCACAAAATCCCTGTAGAGATATAAAAACCCCGCCCTTAAAAGGCGGGAACCGTTAATCCTTAATGGGACCAACTATAGCTATGAAAGCCACCAAAATTCCCCACGCCTTAGCTGCAAGAGCAAGAGCATCCATTTTGAACCTCCCCATCTTCTGGTATTAATTGTAATTTACCAGCTATTCTTATATATGTCAAATATTATGGTTGAAATAAAAAAGAAAGAAAGCTTTTATCTATCAAGCAATTTCAACAAAGTTTTCATTTCCCTTAAAGCGGTACTTTATTAAATCCTTAAGGTCATCAAAACCTTCAAGGTTCGGATTTTTCTCAACAAACTCAAAAGCATCTTCTCTTGCCATCTTTAAAAGTTCAAAGTCCCGCCTTAAATCCGCTATTTTAAACTCACCTATACCAGACTGCCTTGTTCCCATAAGTTCTCCGGGACCTCTAAACATAAGGTCCGCCTCTGCAACCTTAAAACCGTCTGTCGTGGCTTCAAGGACTCTCAAACGTTTTATCGCATCTTCACTTACGGTTCTTTTTGTTATGAGAAAACAGAAAGACTGCCTGTCACTCCTGCCAACTCTGCCTCTCAACTGATGAAGCTGGGCAAGCCCGAACCGTTCAGCATGTTCAATTACCATAACAGTTGCCTCAGGAACATCAACACCAACTTCTATAACAGTCGTTGAGACAAGCACATGAAACTCACCGGACTTAAATTTTGACATAACTTCATCCTTCTCTTCCTGTTTCATCCTGCCGTGAAGAAGCCCAACGGAAAAATCTTTAAGCTTCTCACTCCAGAAGTGAAACATCTCTGTTGCTGCCTTAAGTTCAATCTTTTCAGACTCCTCAACAAGCGGATAAACAATGTATGCCCTGTTCCCCTTCAAAAGCTCTTTTCTTAAAAAAGAAACTACCTTTTCCATCTCATCATCAAAAACAATCTTTGTTTTCACGGGTTTGCGTCCTGCTGGCATTTCATCTATAACAGAAACATCAAGATCTCCATAGGCGGTAAGGGCAAGAGTCCTCGGTATAGGCGTCGCTGTCATAACAAGAACATCCGGACGGCTCCCCTTATTTTTAAGTTCCGCTCTCTGCTTGACGCCAAACCTGTGCTGTTCATCAATAATAACAAGACCTAAATTTTCAAACTCCACCTTTTCCTGAATAAGAGCGTGAGTGCCAACAATCACCTTAAAATAGCCCTTTCTTATCGCTTTGAGGGTAGTCTCCTTAGCTTTCGGCGTCATGCTGCCTGTCAAAATTCCAACAGGAATACCAAAGTGAGAGAAAAACTCCTTAAACTTCTTAAAGTGCTGCTTGGCAAGAATTTCCGTCGGTGCCATAACCGCAACCTGATATCCACTCTTTACAGCAAGATAGGCAGCAGCTGCAGCAACAACCGTTTTACCACTACCAACATCTCCCTGAATCAGGCGGTTCATAGGTTTTTCACTCTTCATATCCGCTACTATTTCCTTTAGAACTCTCTCCTGAGCACCAGTTAGACAAAATGGCAGATTCTTCTTAAATTCGTCCAACATCTTTTCCGTTACAGGAAAACCTATACCCTTTTCTTCCTTTATACGTCTTCTCACGAGGGCCAATGCCACCTGGAACAGGAAAAATTCATCGTATATCAAACGCTGCTGATAAGCCGTCTTGAACTCCTGAAGTTCTTCAACAGGTGATGAAGGAAAGTGAACCTCCCATATTGATCGAGATATAGAAGGCAACTTTCTCTTTTTTACTATTTCTCTTGGAAGATACTCCGGAAAACGGAGAAGTGTTTTCTTCACAACAAAGGCTATATCTTTTCTTACAAGGTTCTGCTTCAATCCCTCCATTAGATGGTAAACAGGCAGTATAACGCCAACCTTTGAATAACTCTTTTTCTCTTCAAAAATCTCAACTTCTGGATGAACCATGGTGAAAGAAAGACCACTCCTTTTAACTTTACCGTAAGCTACCACATCCTTTCCCAACTCTCTGGCCTGAGAAAAGAGCTTTTTGTAAAACCCAAAAACTCTCTGCTGCAGAAAGAGAAGCGTTACCTTCCCGTGCCTATCGTAGAGTATAACTTTCAAAAGCTTTTTTCCTCTTTTAGTAACCGTATCTACAATCCCTGCAACCTTTCCTTTTACGAGGGCAGTTTCTCCATCTCTCAGGAGATTTAGAGGCGTTATAGTCGTCCTATCTTCATACCTGAAAGGAACATAAAAGAGAACATCTAAAATGGTGTTAAGACCCAACTTTTTTAACCGTGAAATGGCGTATTTGTTCAACCCCTTCACCGTCTCCGGCGGCTGGAAAAAAGCTTTTAAAGGATACTTTTCCGCTTCCTCTACGAATCCTGAAGAGGATGAGGATACAATCTTTTCTAACTTTTTTTTCTGAACCTCTCTTTCTATCTCTTCAAGAGAAAACCTCAAAACAAAAACTGTATGAAGTTCTTTAATAAGCCGCTTCCTATCACTATCAGAAAGGTACCTGTAACCCTTCAAAAACTTCTCGGCCTTTTCAACAAAAGAGAGTCTCTTTTCTGAAAGAAAAGGTTTTAACTTTGAAAACATTGCAAGGAGAGCTTTATCAGGATCTCTAACCCTATCAAAGTATCTAAAATCCTCTTTTACAAGAAGGGTAAGCAACCTTTTTATGTTCTCCAGGGTTTCCCTCATAAACTTTACCTTTGAAGGTGGTATAATTTGCTATAGTAAAATATCCCTATTTCAGAGGATAACCATATGAAAAAACTTGCCGCTCTGCTATCTGCCTTCATACTTGCATCTTCCTGCGCAACTCAGCAAAAGCCGGTTACAAAACCGCCAAAGTTAACAGAGAAAAAAAACGATGACTTCCTCTACTATTATATGAATTTCTCAATAGCGACAAAGGAAGGAAAGAGAGAAGAAGCAGAAAAGTACCTTGAAAAAGCCCTAAAAGTAAGACCAAACAACACAGAATTAAAACTTACAGCTGCCATGTTTTATGCATCAATCGGCGACCTGAACAAAGCGATAGAAACGGCAAAATCCATAACAAATGAATCTGAAAAATCCCTTAGAATTTTAGGAAAACTCTTCATAATGAACGGCATGAACAAACAAGCGGCACATGTATTTTTAAAACTGACTCAAAAATCTAAAAAACCTGATGATTTTGTAATCTGTGGAAAACTTTTAATAGGTGAAAAGCGGTATGACGAAGCTGCCAAAATACTGGAAAAAGGACTAAAAATCGACCCCGAAAATTCTTTTCTTAACTTCCTGACAGGATACAGTTACTACAAGGAAAAACAGTACAAGAAAGCTGAAAAATACCTTGAAAAAGCTGCAGAATTAAACCCCGAAATAGATGATGCTTACCAGATTCTCGAAACCATTTACCAGAAAAATCACAGTAAAAACATAAAAAGATTTTTTGAAAAGCTGTGCAGGAGAAAAGATGCACCGCTGCCGGCACTTAGAGAACTTGCAAAGATATACATAATAGATGGAGAAAAAGGCAAAGCTGTAAAAATTCTCAACAGAATAGTAGAAAGAGAACCATACAATTTGAAAAACTTAACCCAGGTTGCTACAAGCCTGCTTAACCTGAAAGAGTATAAGAAAGTTATCCCCGTAATAGAGAGAATAACAAAGCTTAATCCTGACAATCCAAACGTTTACTTCCTTTTAGGTCTTGCCTATGAATTAACGGGACAGAAAGAAAAGGCAGTAAAAGCTTATGAAAAATCGTTAGACCTGTTCCCTGAAAACACAACCGTAATTGAGCAGCTTGCAACTTTGTATTTAAGACTTGGAAAAATAGAAGAGGCAAAAGCCTACTTTGAGAGACTATATCAACTTACCAAGAAAAGCGATTATGCTCTTAGAATAGCAGCTATCGCAGATAAAAATGGCAATACCCGGGAAGCTTACAGTTTCCTCAAATCAATTGTAAGCAAGGGAAGTAACGATCCAAGACTCTACTTTTCCCTTGCCGTTTATGCCGACAAACTTGGAAAAGAAGAAGAGGCAGAAAGATATCTGAAAAAGCTTCTGGAAAAGCATCCTGACGACCCGGCAGCCCTCAATTACCTCGCATACCTTTACGCAAACAGAGGTGAAAACCTTCAAGAAGCACTAAAACTGATAAGAAAAGCCCTCAAAAAGAGGCCTGATAATGGCGCCTATATTGACACCTACGGCTGGATACTCTTTAAGATGGGAAAGTATGACAAAGCCTGCAAAGAACTTCAAAGAGCGCTCAAACTTAGCAACGGTGACGCGGTCGTTGAGGAACATTTAGGAGAATGCCTGTACTACAAAGGGGACTGGGATAGGGCAAAAGATCACCTTAAAAGGGCTCTCAAAAAGATGACAAAGAATCCTGAATCAATAGAGGGCGAAGGCAACATAAAATACCGGGCGCAGGAGATACTTAAACGTCTTGAATAGTTGTTCAAATCAGGATAAATCAATAAATTAATTACAGAACAGGAAAGGAAGGAGGATTGCAGATGAAAAAGGGAACGATAATGTTTATTCTTGGAAGCCTCGTTGGAGCAGGGGCAGCCTATCTTGCAACAACAAGGAAAGAAGAGATAATGGAAAAATTGCAGGAACTTCAGGAACAACTTAAAGACAGTGACCTTCCTGAAAGGGCTAAAAAGCTGGTTAAAGAAATAGCTGAAAACATTCAAACACTTGTAATGTCACCAGAAGAAGAACTTTCTGAGGAAGAGAAAAAGGATATTTTAGACGAAGTGGAATCAAAGATTCAAAAGTTAGAAGAAGCGATTAAAGGAGACGAAACAGAAGCTTGAAACTATCACAGTTAATAGAAAAAATAGATATAGAAGCCATTCAATTTGAAGATTGCATCATTCGTGGCATATCAGAAGATAGCCGGCAGATAAAGCCTGGCTATCTTTTTTTTGCGGTGAAAGGTTTTCAGACAGACGGCCATAACTATATTGAAAATGCCATCTCAAAGGGTGCCGTTGCCATTATAGGCACAGACAGAAAAGCACTAAAAAAGGCAGCAGAAAAAGGTGTAACAGCACTTTTAACAAGAGAGATAAGAAAAACAGAAGGCATAATAGCACACCGCTTCTTCGATAAACCTTCAGAAAAACTGAAGTTAATAGGAATAACAGGAACAAACGGGAAAACAACAACTTCTTTCATACTTTACAACGCTTTAAAAAGCGCAGGATTCAAAACAGGACTGATAGGAACAGTTGAATACATAACACCAAATAGCAGAAAAAAGGCAGAAAGAACGACTCCACCGCCGATAGAACTAAACGCTCTTTTAAAACAGATGGTTGATGAAGGTGCTGAATATGTCGTAATGGAAATTTCTTCCCACGCCGTATCACTATCAAGAATAGAGGGACTCACCTTCCAGGGAGGTGTTTTCACAAATCTTTCGCCAGAGCATCTTGACTTTTATCAAAATATATACAACTACTTCCTGGCAAAGTATGGTTTCCTTAAATACATAAACCCGGAGGGATTCTTCCTCACAAACAGTGACGACTTCTTCGGAAGTGTCATAGAGGGAACAAAAACCATCCATAGATTTGAAACTATATCTTACGGAAGATCGGGAAAACTGAAAATAACAGAGATAAAGCCAATACCAAACGGAACACAGGTAAAAGTTACATTTAAAGGAAAAACATTTACGCTAAAAACAAATCTTAAAGGAAAATACAACGCCTACAATGTGACTGCTGCTTTCGGCGCCCTTTTAAAATTAGGATTTGAAAACGCTGAAGACTACTTCAAACAAATAACGGTGCCGGGACGGCTGGAGGAAATCGCACCAGACATCTACATAGATTACGCCCACACGCCGGACGCACTTGAAAACGTCCTTAAAACACTGAAAGAAATATACCCGCACAAAAAACTCACGGTAGTTTTGGATGTGGCGGAAACAGGGATAAGCAGAAAAG
>NZ_JALVIW010000079.1:0-3072 GCF_027028515.1 Desulfurobacterium sp.
TTTATTGATAATCTTAACCTTGTAATATTTTTCAGGATTAATTGCTCCAAAAGTTTTAATTTCACATTTGATTTTCTTGCCACTTTGGTCATACAGTTCGTTGTTGGCTACAAAGTTTTTCGTATTGATTATCATATCCCTTATCTCTTCTCCTTTAAGGGATACACCGTTAATGTTTATACCGAACTTTTCTTTCAGTTTTTCTGAAAGTTCATCTACGATTTCTTTGTTTATAGACTCTTTTATTTTCTGTCTGGTTTTCCAGTCTTTTCCGATTTCCCTGAATATTGAAAAGAATATCGGCAGTTTTCCACTATTTCTAAAGTCTATACCACGGTTAATCATGTAGTCCGTTCTTTTCTGATCGTATTCTTCCTGGAATATCTCACGGGCTATTCTGTGGATTTCTTTTTCGTCTATCCCGTAGTAGGCCAGCCCACTCAGGAACAGATCTACTCCGTAGCCATCTAACCTTTTTTGGTGATACGCCTCGTTGACAATTTTTACCAGATTGTCTAAATTTTTAATAGAGATTTTGATGTCTTTTATGGGGAGGTTCTTTTGAACCTGACTGGTCTGGAGTTTTGACTTCAGCCAGTCAGGTATCTCCTTCAACTCTTCCCCTGTCATCGTATATCCCTTGGTTGGAGCAACAACAATAAATGCTCCATCGTTCCTTACGTCCATATTGAGCTTCTTGTTTACCTGTGTTTTAATTTCAGGATCGTACTTGAAAAAGAGGTGTCCACCTCTTCTTGTTTCCTGTTTTATCGTATCTATTTCATTTTTTATCGTAAAATATTGCGTAGGATCATCAAAATCTATTACGGTAAGATGGGAAGGTTTCCCTGTAATAACAGCAATTCCAATATTGGGGTCCTTGTCTTCGTATACTTTGGCTTTTTTTTCTGCAATGGAAATAATATAATCACCCCACCTTGTTTCAAAGGGTTCGTTAACTACTTCTTTCCATTGGATAAGAGGTGCTTTGCTGTATTTATTTTTCTCTTTCTTATATAAAAACACGGGAATTGTTATCCAGCCAAATTTTTTCTCAAGTTTTTTGGCCTCTTCCTTCATTTTAAGAAACTGTTCCCTTATGTTCATAACTTACCTCCTCTTCTGTGTCTGTTAGATAACATTATAAATGATATTGTCCGAATTTTCAATGAGGATTTCAGGATTTGATTTTTTTAACTTCCAGTATAAGGTCAGGCTTGCTGATACAGGCGTTTAGTTCTTTAGAGTAGTACAGGTTGGCACTCAAACAGTCGGCCTCTATGTTCTTGACATTAGGTTTTATTAAGAACCATACTTTTCTTCCCTGAATGTCTATAAGTAAAAAGCTTTTTCCCATTTGATTTTTCGCAACGGAACATTTGTATCTTCCATTTTCTTTTTCACAGTCATAAATTCCACCTGGAGTTTTAAGAACAGCGACTTCTCCGTAGTCTACAAGTAAAAACTTTACTTCCTGTCCGTTGTGGTTAATAGTTAGCTGGTAAGAACGGTTCAGAACTTTGTTTGCCTGCCACATTCCGACTGCAAAAAAAAGACCACTTACAATAGAACCGATAACTAACGCCCTGATAATAGACTTCTTTATAGCAGATTTGATTTTTTCTACTTCCATATTATCACCTTACTTTGCAAGTTTTACCTTATCGGCTCTACGGAAAGGTTGCCCTTTTGAATCTCTCTTGCTTTTTCTAAAAATATTATGAAGTCTTTCCTGAGTTCTCTTCTGTATGGTTCAACCTGAACTGAAAGAGGGGGTTTCTTAACGACAGGCTTGGTGACTACTTTTTTTTCACCACAGGAGGTTAGTACACACGCTCCCATTATTAATACTACGGCTGCTTTTTTCATTCTATCCTCCTTTAACGGTTGTAGTAGAAATTATATCAGTTCTACCTGGTAACCCTCAATACCTCCTCAGGAGTAGTAACTCCTTTGGCGATCTTTATTTTACCGATTTCCCTTAGCGTTCTCAGGCCGTTTTCTACTGCTTTTTTTCTGATTTCCTCTTCACTTTTTCCTCTAACGATCATGTCCTTGATTTCAGGAGTTATTTCAAATACCTCGTAAAGGGCTACTCTGCCTTTGTATCCTGTACCGTTACAGTAGTCACAGCCTTTTCCCTTGTAGGTTTTAAGGTATGGAATTTCTTTTTCTGAAAAGCCCACTTCTTTTAAAGCCTCTTCGGGATACTGGTAGGGTTTTTTACATTTCGGACATATTTTACGGGCAAGCCTCTGTGCTACGACAAGAATAACTGAAGAGGATATGAGAAATTTCTCTATTCCCATATCCTCAAGACGGGTTATTGCGGCAACTGAATCGTTTGTGTGTAGTGTAGAAAGAACAAGGTGTCCTGTAAGGGCTGATTCTATACCTATTTCAGCTGTTTCTTTATCTCTTATTTCTCCTACAAGAATTATATCGGGGTCTTGCCTTAAGAACGCCCTTAACGCTTCGGCAAAAGTTAAACCTACCTGTGGATTTATTTGAACCTGATTGATTCCTTCAATACTATATTCAACAGGATCTTCAGCTGTTGTGATGTTCACCTGTGGGGAGTTGACTTTCATAAGACAGGAGTAGAGCGTGGTCGTTTTACCCGAACCCGTAGGGCCTGTGACAAGAATCATTCCGTAGGGCTGTCTTATCGCTTTTGTTATCAGGTTGTATTCCCTGTCTTCAAATCCCAGTTTTTCAAGTTCTAACTGTAGGTTGCTTTTATCCAGCATTCTCAGAACAATCTTTTCACCGTGTATGACGGGAAGGCAGGATACACGAAAGTCTATAACCCTGTCTTTAAGCTCTACCCTTATTCTCCCGTCCTGGGGAACCCGTTTTTCTGCAATGTTCATTCCGGCTGCTAATTTAAACTTTGTAGTCAGCTGGTTTTTCAGCTGAACAGGAAGCCTGTCAAGACCTTTTGGAACTTGCAGTATACCGTCTATCCTGTACCTTATGCGAACGTAGTTTTCAAAAGGTTCAATGTGAATGTCAGAGGCTTTTTTATTAATTGCCTCTGCAATAATCAACTTGAAGAGCTTGTTGACGGCA
>NZ_JALVIW010000080.1:0-8781 GCF_027028515.1 Desulfurobacterium sp.
TCCGGATCTCGTTGTTTTGGAGAAGGCGAAGAAATCCCGGATTTACTATTACGTTCCGTGGGCAGAAGTTCCTGAAGATGTGTATGGAGTTAAAAATGGGAAGCTTGTTCTTTTGTATAAGAAAGGTAACAGATTTAACCCTTTAAAATACTTACCCTTTAAGCCCATTGACCTTGTTATTTTTAACGGGAAAGACGAGGGAGAAGTAGCTTTTGTAAAAAAACACTTTAAAAATGAAAGGGTGGCTTTCCTTATTACAGATGGCAGTTTTTACAGGGTTTCCAAAGAGCTTGGAGTTCCTGTTTATTATTTTGGAGGTTCAAATCTGAAGGAAAGGCTGGGTGTAAGGGAAACTGTAAGCAGGGTTACTGTTGATGGTGAAAAGCTGAAGATAACAGTTTTTGCCGTAGATAAAAAGGGAAGCTTAAAGGAGAAAAAATATTCCGTTAAAAACGGTTTTTTATTTTTAAAGGTGAAGAAGGATGCTGAAGCGAAATAAGCTTTTCTTATCAGTTTTGCTCGCCATTTTGGTTTCCTTAAAGTCGTATGGTGCCTGTTCCAGTGATCCTGCCAGGATCGTTTACGATATAAATATTTTTCTCTCTACCATAAAGAATATGTTTCCCCTTAAGCTTGGGGGTGTAACTGCGATTTCAGGGGGAAGTCCTGAATCCTATAACTCTCCTCCGGACATTCCTTCTTCTCCTTTGTGTGTTTGCATGAATCCTTTTCCCAGAATAGGGTTGACTCTGAACTACTGGGAAGTGGCAGCAATTGTTGAAACTGTTAAAGATCCTTACTGTTTTCCGGGATTGGGTTTATATCTTCCTCTTGGCATAAACAGTCTTGCATCAGGAACTGAACAGCAGGGTCAGGGGGGACATAAGAAAGTTGGTGACGACAAGAAGTTTATCCAGTTCAACGCCTATACTTTTAATCCGATAAAATATCTTCAGCTCTTTTTAGATTCCGTCTGTTTCAACTATAAGGAAGAGTTTTTCTACATGTCCGTTGTTGATTTTTTCTGGAATGACGACATGTGGTCTCTGGTGGTTAATCCTGAATGTGTTGTTCTTAGCTCCCCTCCTGCTCAAATAGCCTGCAATTTTGTGGATTCTGCAGCTGTAGCTGCCAATAAGATGCCTATAGACGTGCTTTACTGGTGTATGGGGTCGCATGCAGTTTGCCCTTTAACAGGTAGCATAAAATCTAACAACCTTTTTGCTGCCAACGCTGCAGGTTTGGAAAAAGGGGTTTACTCTCTGCACAGAAAAGGTATTCTCTGGGGATGGCTTGGCAGTCAGGCTCTTTGTGGTCCTTACTATCAGCCGATATGGAAGAAGACAGCTTATAATAAACAGGTGATATTCCCTGTTCCTCATCCTAACCGTGTTCCGGTAGGGTATCAATCCATGTTGTATGACAAAGGGAAAAACCCTTATGTAGGTTCTAAAGCAGATAACTTTGCGTGGTTTTTGTATAGATACAGATCCTGTTGTGCTTTTTAAGGAGGGAAAAAATGATGAGAGGGATAATAGCATTGATTTTATTTTTATTTGTATTCTCGGGTGTTAAAGCTGACAGCATGTCGGATTTTGTTGATAGCATAGTTAACAACATTCAGACCGTTGACAACAATGCGTTTGAATCCCAAAAGAGGGGTTATTTCGTCGGTGGTGGCGTCAGGTATTCAGTTCCAAACCCCACCATCCAACCTCTTTCTTTTTCTCCGCCCAGAATAAGTGCTGGTTGTGGTGGTGTAGACATTTCTCTCGGCAGTTTTTCCTATCTGAAGTTTGATGACCTTGTCCAGAAGCTTCAGGCGGTTTTGCAGGTGGCTCCCGCTTTAGCTTTTCAGCTTGTTCTTTCTAATCTTTGTGAGAGATGTCAGGCAATATTAAGTTCACTGGAGTCAATATCTGATATTGTTAATTCCCTGAACATGGATGCCTGTACCCTTGCCAAGGCAGGTGTAGGATATGCTATGAAGTTATCAGGTGTTGCGGGGAAAAATAATGTTGATAAAGGAAAAAGCGAAGACACGAACGATTGGATAAAAACAATGCAAACCAACTTAGCAGAGTTCCAGCAGGCTATTGAAGATTGGAAAAAAGAGGTTACAGGGGCTTATGATTGTATGGTTTTAACAGGTCAAGATTATGATAGTTGTGTAAAAAAGGGGGCTAAGTCTGGCTTGCTTTTTAATGAAGGTGTTTTGGAATATCTTAGGGTTAATTCCAGATTAAAAAGTGAGCCGTATTTTGAATCGATAATCGAGATAGTAAGAGCTTATATAGGAGATTTAATTGTGAGTACTTCTGATGTTACGTATATTAGTCCCTGTAATGATTTAAGTCCTTATTTCTTGGGTGTGGTTTGTTCTAATGGAAAAAATGCCTCAGCGGGGTCTCCTATGAAATCTTGTGCTATCGGAGGAATGAATGTTACATATTACGCTGAAACTGTAAGCGATCTTCAAACCAATTCCTGTAAATCTTTTGATCATCAGCCCTTTTTAGATTCCTATGAAAATACAATCCAAAGCATTTATCAAAAGATAAGATCAGGGCAAGATTTGGATGCGAATGAGCAGATTTTTATAGTTACTTCTGTTTTCCCTGTCTACACCTATCTTAACTGGATAGCAAGAGCAGAAGAATTAGGTTTTAGCGATTCTTCAAGCAAGTTAGCTTCTCTTTCCAATTCTTTAGCTCAAGCTATGTATATTGATGCTTTTTACTATAGGCTTTCTATACTTTTAGGTAATCTTACAGAGGCACTCTCTTCGGTGTCCAGTGCCTGTGCTACGGCACAAAAGGATGCCTCAGACAGTATATGTGGGGAAGGGTCTCCTCTTAACGACTATTTAAACAAGGTTAAAGAATTACAGAGGGTTGTTTCAGATTCAAGGAAGATCATTTGGGATACGTTTAAATCCGATTTCAATACTCTTAGAAAGAATTACGAAAATAGCTGGAGATTCGTTATGAATACCCTCAGGACTTACGGTCTTGAGAAATCTTATAACTTTTCTGCCAGTGTTGAATAGGGGGCTGATATGAACATATATGTTTGGGGTTCAAGTGATCACGTAGCTACCATACTCCAGGCTGTTGCTTCTTTAATAACGAGTAATGATTTTCATTCCCTTTTGGTTCTGGTTTTTATTATTTCTCTCGCTCTTGTGTTGGTAAGGATGCTTCTGCGTTTTGACAGCTATACTCTTTTGAAAGGTTTTGGATTTTACTTTATGACTATAGCTTTAATTTTTTCTTTTATGAGGATTACTACTTCTGTTAATATTATAGATAATGTTTCCGGAGCCGCTAGAACTGTTGATGATGTTCCAATAGGGCTTGCTTTCCTTGCTTCAGTTTTTAGTACCGGGGAAAAGGTTATTCTTAATCTCTTTGAATCCTTCTATACAATACCAAACAACATAAATTATTCAAATGCAGGCTATAATTATGCTCCTTTAGTTTTTAATACTCTTTCAAGATCAAAAGTTCCTGATCCTTATTTGATGAGATCTATCAAAAGATTTATATATGACTGTTTCTTTGATGACGTGGTTTATAAAAACAAAAACTTTGAGGATCTCGTGTATGCAACGGATATATATGCTTACATGAATCCAGTGAGAAATGGTTGGACAATTTATTACGACAAAACAAACCCGGAAGGGGTTTCGACAACCTGTCAGGTGGCTTATCAAGATATTGGTACCCAGCTGGACAACTACTCAAACAGTGCTTTTTTACAGGCTTTTTCAGCTTTTGTTCCTACTACTAACAACAACACAAAGGTTCAGGAGGTTTTCAATACCTATTTATCCCAGCCGGGAACAGACTTAAAAGATGCTTTTAAGCAAACAGTTTTTGCCCGGATGGTTGTGGAGTCTTTAAGAGATGCAGCTCTTGAATCCGGTATTAGTGGGGATGCTTCTGCTTACGCAACAAAAGTGGCTCTATTGACCGCTTTTAAAAACTGGCAGGTTTCCGGTGATGTTGCCCGACAGCTTGTTCCTTATCTGAAGATTATAATAACAATGCTTTTATTTGCTTTGTTTCCATTTGTTCTGATAACAATGATGACTCCTGTGAGATGGAGGTTTTTGCATACTTATACTTTCTGGTTTATGTGGATAGCTCTCTGGGAACCTGTAATGAGCGTTTTGAACTACGTGATATCGATTTTGCTTTCTGATACATTTGAGGCCTTTAGTAGATCTCTGTCTGCTACAACAGGTGGGTACAACCTTGCAAATATGGAAGGCATATATGAACAGGCAACCACCCTGCTTTCTATTGGTTCCTGGTTTGCAGCTGCAGTTCCGTTTTTAGCTTTGGCTCTTGCAAAAGGCTCCGAATACGCCTTAACGTCTCTTGCTTCCAGTTTTTCAGGAATGTTTTCTGCAGTTGGTTCTTCGGTTGCATCCAAGACTGTTGATCCTGCAGCTGCAGGTAAAACCCTTGGAGAAGCCAAGACGGTTGGAGAGTATGGTGCGGGAACTTTTGCATCTCAGCAGGCAATATCCACTTACTTTTCTGCACAGAAGATGTTTGGTGAAAACAGAGGGCTTTCCTTTGCCAACGCCTTTCCCGGAGGCATACAGGCCGTAGCCCAGAGAGCAAAGGAACATCAATTAATGGAGAATAGTTTTAAAAGCCCTACAACAGGAACTGTTTCCGGAACAAAGCTATTAGTGGGAGCACAGGCGGCTTTAAATGCTTTCAAAAGATGGAAAGAAGAGGGGGGTAAGGGCAGTTTTGACGATTTTATAAGAGCACAACAGAGCCAGCAGTATGTAGATTGGCTTTCCAGGGTTAAATCAGATATAAGTGTTGCAATAAAATCCGGATTTTTAAAAGGCTATAAGAGCGTTGATGAGTTTATGAACGCCTATGCGAGTGGGGACAGTAAAGCCATTAAGGCATATCAAGACTATCTAGCAAAAGTGGGTCAGCTTTCAAAAGAGTTTAATGTTGGGGATCTTCTTGCTAAAGCAGATGTTTTTGGTGGTTTGGAAGGTTTCAAAAAGTACATGAAGTACGAGAATCTTATGAAAAACGAGGCTCTTGTAAACCTTGCAAGAACTGAAGCGGCGATGGACGGTAAGAATTTTGATAAACTTTCTAAGGACGAGCAGATGAAATATTTCCAAAAGGCCGTTACAAGGGTTGCCAGGGCTGAATCGGAGAGGAGGTCTGCAGGAGCAAGGACTTGGGAACAGTTTAAAGAAGCTTTCGGTGGAGACGTTGTTAAAGCTATTAATGCCAAAGCCCTTCTTGAAGGAAAGTTCGAGGGCATAAAATCTGAGGCTATAGCTGAGGCTTATGATAGAGGAGTAATAACAGATGATATGCTGGCAAAGGCATTTAAAGGTAATTATCTGTTGAATCTTGCCAGGGGTATTTCTGGGCTTGCACAGGTTAATGCTTTTGGGGGTGTTGAGGCTCTTGGAAGTTTACTTGGTTCCAAAGGTATAGTTGACCTTAAAACCTTCAAGTCTAAGATGGATACAATTGCTGACGCAATAATGAAAGCAAACCCCGGAATGAGCAGATCAGAGGCCTGGGCTAAAGGAGCCGAAATTATGGGGCAGTCTCAAGGGGCAGAACATGCAGCGTTTTATAAAATGCTTGCATCTTTGAGCAGAAGATATGGCGATGATAGGGCTTTAGATATTTACGAGACTGCTCTTGCTTATCAAAAAGGTGCTTCAACTGAACAGGTCCTTGGTAAGTTGGATGAAATGGATGGTATGACTCCTGAGGAAAAATTTGATGCCGCAATGGCAATAGAGAAGTTTACAGGCAGGACAGGAATGGCCAGGGAGCAGCTCAGACGTTCGCTTGTTGAAGATATCATGAAGTACGGAGGAAGATCTTACGAGGAAGCAATTGATATTCTTGCAGAAGCAGAATACTTCGGTGTAATGCATAGCTTTGGAGGTTTAGTCATACGTTTAGGGGCAAAAGGAATAAAGGAGGTGGTCAAAAAGTTGCTCGAAATGAGCAAGAAAGGTTTTCGAGCGTCTAGGATTTTAAGTAGTTCAGAAGCTGAAAAAGCAGTAGAAAGATTACATAAAAAAGGTAAAGTTAGTGATGCCAATTATAATCGGTATAGAAATATGGTTAATAAGAGGGATGCAGTTTCTCGTGAATTGGAACAAGTAGAGGATTTAATTAATAGTAGAAGAAACGAGTTAAAAGAAGTTTTGGGGCAGGATATAGATAAGTTGACTCCTGAAGAAATAAGAAGGAGATCTCAAATTCTTTTTGCTGACGAAAGTGGAGCAAACAGGAATGTTCTTAAGAAAGTTAACGAGCTTGCCGATGCTTTAGAAAGAAGAGATGCTTTACAAAGTGAGCTTATAGACAGAAACAGAAAGATTCTATCCTTTATTAGAGAAAATATTGCAACTTCAGGAAAGCTTTCAAAGATAGAACAACAAGCTTTAGACGTAGTTGCCAGTGTTGATGAGGCTGTTTTAGATGGTGCTTCGCGAGAGTTTGGCAAAGTGAAAGAGATAACCAGGAGGACAAAAGGGGCTGTACGAAGTACAGTGAAGGGAGGTGCTAAATTGGTGGGAAAAGCACAGCCGCTCTTGATAATTGCAGATGTAGCATTGACGGGATATGATTATGTTTCTAATGAAAGGTATAAGAAGTCATATATTCCATTCTTATCTACTGAAAAGTATAATGAATTGATTAAAAATCATCCTATTGATATGGTAAGAGAGCAGGTTGAGTTTGCTAATTTTGGTTCTTATTATGTTAGAGACTTTTTGGCGACTTTGAGTGATGTGTATCGTTATTCTTCAATGCTTATTTATGAGAAAACTGGAGGACGATATCCTGCAAATTTAGATTTATTGGAGCACGATCATAGGTTGTATGAAAAATTTTCTAGATATATGAGAAAGGAGGGCGAATACGATGACTCAAATCGAGAACGAGAAAAATAAAGCAGCAGAAATTGAAATAAATGACCCAGTGTATCCGGTTTTTATGTTGGAGGATAATAATTCTATTGTTCTGGTTTTTCCCAGTTTGTCTTTTATAGAGGATGGTCGTATTGCTGTTAGTTTGATTCTTTTGAATAACGATCTATTTCTTAGGTTGGGTTTATCTGGGCTGGTTTTAGTCAGTGAAGAATTTCTTGATTTATTGAAGCAGAAAAAGACTTTAAAAATAGCTGTTTTGCCTATGGGTTACGACGAAAACGGAGATTTTGCAGCTGCCAATTGTGGAAAGATTTTAGATGTTGACATTGCCTTGTCTGATGATCATTTGAGAATAATAGAGTCTTACTTTAGGAAAACAGTTCAACTACAAGAACCTGATTTGATGCACGATAAGTTCCTAAAATTAAAGCAAGAGCTTGCAGGAAAAGGGATGAGCGAAAAAGAGGCGGAAGAGATAGCGAGGAAAGTTTTTTTTGAAAACTAGCACTTTACATAAGCCTTTTCTATTTCCCTTTTAATGGGGATTTTTTCTAATTCTGGGAACTTTTCTTTAGACTTGTTGTAGTTGAGATATTCTTTAAGAATTTCTTTTTTAATATAATCTGAAGATAGAGAGACTAAAGGGCTTGACCTCACTATCCACATGCGAAATGTTATGAATGGTTTTGGGTATATTTTGTAGATTTTTTCCTTAAGAAGGCTGTAGAGAATGCTTGCTGATAACGTCGTTGAAACTACTGCTATTCCTGCATAGAAAAAGGGTTTTCCGCATAAACCCCCTATTACTGCCAGAAAGAATATACAAAATATTAGTATCATAGGAACATATAGAGATTTAGCCAGGGCTCTATTCCCACTTATTTCCTCTTTGTACAAAGCTTTGTATTTTAAATAACCTTTTCCTACTATGGAGAACAGCTTTTTCAGTTCTTTTTTTTCTTCTTCTGACATGTTTTTATTTTCTTTAAAAGGTATTTTTCCTTTTATACTTTTTTGAAATCCTTTTGCCCTTATTTTGTCTTCAAAAATAAATGCTCCTGATTCTCTGTAAGGGTTACTATAAATTGGCAAATCTTCTATTTCTTTTCTAAAGTATGGAGGAGTGGTATCTACTGTTTCGTATTTTCCGAAAGAAAGGGTGTAAAGTGAGTACAAAATTTTTATTTTTTTTGGAGGCAGTTTTTTAACCATCCTTTCCACGAAAATAGACCTTCTCCCTCCTTCCAATTGTAGGAGTATGTAATACAGGACAAAGGCATTCTTAAATCCGTAAGTTATAACAGGGGATATTTTTTTAGACCTTTGGTAGTCGCATATTAGTCTTAGGGTTTCTTCGACTGATGAATGTAATGGGGTGACAGATCTAAGCTTTCTTTGATATCTTGGACATTGGATTGTCCAGAGTTCTTCTATCAACCAGGGATTTTCTTTGATCAGATTTATTACATACTGAATGTGTTTTTCTCCTTTTTCTTTTAGTTCATTAAAAATGTACAGATCCTCTATGTTAATCTGTTTTATTTCTTCCTGTGAAAGACTGTATTCTTTTAAAACACTCATTTTATTTTCCTTTAAAAAGGCGGTTCTTCATCAAAATCAAATCCGTTTTCCGGCTTTATTTCCTTTATTTCCTGTTCAATTTCTTTTATTTCTTCTTCTGTCAGTTCAAGGCTTTCCTGCTCCAGCATTTCTATGTATTTTTCAAACGTTTCTTCTATTTCCAGTCTCTTGTTAAATTCCTCTTCCATCATCTGAATTGTTGCATGGGAAAGAGGAATGTATTCTTCTTTTTCTGCCCTTTCTTTTAT
>NZ_JALVIW010000081.1:0-3042 GCF_027028515.1 Desulfurobacterium sp.
GTCAAAGTCTGAAGTGGACTGAATTTTTCCTCTGGGGTGAGGTTTTGCACTGATCAAGTTACTTAGCAGCAGATTCAGTATGTTCATTTCTTTCCCCGTATGAGGTCGCCAATTATTATAACTTATCTTCCAGGAATTTCCTCAATTTTTTCAACGCTCCGGTTTTTATCTGGGAAACTCTTGATACTGAGATTCCCAGGATTTTACTTATCGATTTCAGATCCAGCTCTTCCAGGAATACGAGTTGAAGTACCAGCTGTTCTTTTTCCGAAAGTTTGGATATTCCCTCAGCCAGAAGTTCCTTCGCCTCTTTCATCAACAGAGAATCTTCAGGCTCAGGGGTATTTGATGCCAGAGTATCCTTCAGAGTGTAACGTTCTGAATTGCCAAATAGTTTCTCTTCTATGGAAACGAGGATGGCAGCTTCATCTCTAATTTCAGAAATCTTCCCGTTTTTAAGTTTTTCCCTGAGGTTCCTGGGAAGGAAATCCAGTTTTCTAAGGTAGTCGAGAATCTCTCCCCTTATTTTGATGTAGGCGTAGGTGGAAAACCTGGCTTTGTGAGAGTCGTAGTTGTCTATGGCTTTTATCAGGCCTATAACCCCTGTGTTTACAAGTTCGTTAAATTCAACTACACCGTTGGGAATTCTTGCGTATATTCTGCTAGCTACTTTTTTGACCAGAGGAAGATGTTCTATTACAAGTTCCTTCCGTGACTTTGTATACATCAGGTACCTTCCTTCAGTAGTCTGAAGAATCGTTTTATGAACCCTTCATCTTTTTCAGGAATTGCTTCTCCTACCTCCAATTGGACTATTTTCTTCAGTTCAACGGAGAAGGGATCGGAAGAGTAGATGTGAACCAGAGGTTTGCTCTGCTGGAGAGCATCCCTTATTCTGGAAGATATGGGAAGTATTCCAGCGAGTTTCAGTTTGAATCCCAGAAATTTCATCGTTGAAGAGTTGAGCCTTTCAAATGTTTCAAAACCCTCTTTACGTGAAGGTACCATATTAATGATTACTTTAAATGACTGGTAGTCATAAAGTTTGTACATGCTCTTTATGAATGCATAAGCATCTGTGAGAGCAGTTGGTTCTGGTGTGGTTATGATATAGGTTTCGGATGCTGCTCTTGAGAAGTTTACTGTGAATCGTGAAAGTCCTGCAGAATTATCCAGAATGACAAAGTCGTATTTCTCGATTACGTTGTCAAGTTGGACTAATAAATTGGCAGATTCGTAGGATTCCAGTTCTTCGACGGATTCTATTCCTGAAAATCCCAGGACTACATCGAGGTTCAGAGCTGTCTGAGTTACGTTTTTCAGGGAGCTTCCTTTTAGAACAGATCGAAGGTTTTTGCTTGGATCCAGGCCCAATAAAAGATGAACGTTACCCAAACCAATATCGCAATCCAGGAGTAGAACCTTCCTGTTAAAAACGTTGGCCAGGATATAGGCAAAAGATGTCGATACAGTTGTTTTACCCACGCCTCCTTTTCCACTAACGAATGAAAGAACCTTGCATTTGCTTTTTTTCTTTTTCTCTTTTACCAGTTTTACCAGTTTTTCTGCCTGCTTCTCCATTATGCTCCCAACAGAAAGTCTGATATAACGAAAGGAGAAAGTAGCTTTATATCTTCTGGAACTCTTTGACCAGTACTTACATAAGAAAGTGGAATTCCGGATTTGATTCCTGCATTAATCAGGATGCCGGGTTTGGAAGATTCATCAATTTTTGTGAAGAATAAGGAACTTATAGGGAAGAAACTCCTATATCTGTTGACTATTTCCATGGCTTCTTTTGTATCGTAATTGCAGGAAATAAGCAAGACATAATCTATAGAGGAGTTCAGTCCTCCAAGGATTGTTTTGATTTCTCCTAACCTAAAATAGTCATAGTGGCTTCTTCCAACTGTATCAATGAGTATTACATCCAATTCAGATAAATTTTCAACAATTTCCTTCAATTTTTTCTGATCTGTGGCTATGAAAAATGGGATGTTTAGTATAGATGTGTAAATTCTGGCCTGTTGAGTGCCTCCAACTTTAAAAGTGTCTGTGGAAATAACACCAACATTTAAATCCTGGTCTATGACAAACTTACTTGCTATTTTGAATAAATTTGTGGTTTTTCCTACTCCTGTGGGACCTACGAATGCAATTATCTTCTGTTTTCCCTTCTCGGCGGTGAATTCACCTGTGAATTTTAGCTTCTTTTTAAATGCATTTATGAGAGCTTCTTTAAAAGTACCAGTGTTGAGATCCAATTTTTCAGTTTCTATATCCAGCCCGCACGAGGCTCTTACTATATCAACTGCAATTGATGGTTCTACGCCCTTTTTTATGAGAATGTTGATCAGTTCTACGGCATCTCCCGTAAACTCTTCTATTTGGGGAATTGCGCATACTACTTTTTCTTCAAGATGTTCAGGAACTGAAGGAACAATTTGCTGAGAAGGTAGCTTCGTTACGTTTTCCTTTAGATCTACCAGTAAACTTTTTAACTCTTTTATCTCTTCTTCTAGGTGTTCTACCCTGTTTTCTTCTGTATTTTCCTTTTTGGTTACGAACAGCCGATACTTCTTTTTCCTGAAAAAGGGTAGAATCCCTGGTGCTTTCTCTACTTCGTAGTAGAGGATTTCTATGTCTCCCAATTCATTCTTTGCCTTTTCTATAAGGACATCTAGATCCTTTCCCTCGTAGATTTTTACGCTCATTTTCCGTTGACCACCCCAATAATGTTTAACTGAACTCCAGGTTCAACTTCAGCGTACGACAGAACGGCAACGTTTGGCATGTAAGGTTCCAGTATCGTCCTGACAAAACGTCTAACTGCTGGTGATGTTAGTATAACAGGTATCAGTTGCTGGTTTACAAATTGACCTATTTTGTCAGAAATACTTTTGACCATATTCTGGACGAAAACTGGATCCAGCGGAGGGAGATACCCTTCGTTTTCCTTGACTCTTTTGAGAATGTAGTCTTCAGCTTCTGGAGATAGAGTAAGTGCAGTAAGTGTTCCATTTCTGGCGTATAGGCTGGTTA
>NZ_JALVIW010000082.1:0-1813 GCF_027028515.1 Desulfurobacterium sp.
CGATCCTGACCGTGTTATAACAGGTTTGTACCTTATTGATACTCTTTTAACCAGGAATTTTGCTGGATTCGTTGATGCTCTTAAGCATATTTTCCTCCCTGCTTTCTCTTTATCACTTGTTCTTTTTTCCGTCATATACAGAATTACGCGGAGCAACATGATTTTGCAGCTTAAAAAGGAATATGTGAAAGCTGCAAGGGCAAGAGGTTTAAAAGAGAAGAGGGTTGTTTATTACCACGCCTTTAAGAATGCTTTTATTCCCATATTTACCCTTATAGGTTTGCAGTTTGCAGGACTTTTAGGAGGAGCAATCCTCACTGAGAACGTTTTTTCATGGCCAGGCCTTGGGTCTTACCTTATTGAAAGGATTGGTTACAGAGATTTCCCCGCAATTCAGGGAGCTATTCTCTTTTATGCCGTTATCGTTGTTTTTATCTCTATAGCTATAGATATTATCTGTGCTCTTATGAATCCAAAAATCAAGTATGAGTAGGGTTTGCAGGATGAGTTTAAAAAAGATGCAGCTTTACCTGGGAATAGTTATTGTTGTTATGCTTATTGCAGTTGCACTTTTTGGCCCGTACTTTACATCCGTTGATCCAATTGCAATTTCAAACGCAACGTTTTCGCCACCTTCTCCGCAGCATATTTTCGGAACGGACGCCCTTGGGCGGGATATCTTTGCAAGGGTTCTCTACGGTGCGAGGATTTCCCTTCTGGTTTCTCTTCTTGCCGTTGCGATAGGGGTATCTGCAGGTACGTTCCTGGGGCTTGTATCCGGCTTTTTTGGCGGTATTGTTGACAGAATTCTTGTTCTCATGATGGATGCTATGTATGCGTTTCCGGGACTGCTTCTTGCCATCACGTTTACGGCGTTTTTGGGACAGGGGATACGGAATGTTGCAATAGCTATTGCCATTGCTTTTGTTCCTACCGATTTCAGACTTGTCAGAAATCAGGTCCTCTCTCTTAAAAAGGAGCCTTTTGTAGAGGCAGCTCAGGTTTTTAAGGTACCTTTATGGAAAATAATTTTTGTTTATGTTTTGCTTCCTATAATACCTACGCTTGCAGGTATTCTTGCACTTTCAATAGGCGATGCTATTTTAACAGAGGCAGGACTTTCCTATCTTGGGCTTGGTGTTCCTCCACCAACACCTGACTGGGGAGCTGACCTTTCAACGGGGCAGCACTACATATTGCAGGACTACTGGTGGTGTTTTGTCTTTTCAGGTCTTGCAATATTCCTTGCAGTGCTTGGGTTTGCTCTTATTGGAGACTACCTTTCAGAGGAAAAGCTATGATAGATGTTAGCCGCTTGACTATTACGTATCCCAATGGATTTGTTGCAGTTAGGAATGTTTCGTTTAAGATTGAGAAAAAAGAGGTATTTGCTCTCGTAGGTGAAAGTGGTTGTGGGAAGTCAACGACAGCTCATGCACTTATCAGGCTTCTTCCAAAGGGTAGCAGGATAGACGGTTCATTTAAACTTTCTGGAAGAGAGATTGTTTCTCTTAAAGAAAGAGAAATGAGGAAGGTTAGAGGAAAAGAGATAGGTATGGTATTTCAGGATCCCCTTAACGCGCTTAATCCTCTCGTTAAGGTAAGGGAGCACTTTTTTGAAACGTTTGCTGCTCATGGTGTTAAACGTTCTAAGGGAGAACTCCTTAATAGAGTAAAAGAACTTTTTGATTTTATAGACCTTCCGTTTGAGAAGGTTAACTCTTTCCCTTTTGAGCTTTCCGGCGGCCAGCGTCAGAGGGTTATGTTTGCTATTGCTCTTGTTCTAAATCCTCGCCTCATTATTCTTGACGAA
>NZ_JALVIW010000082.1:1823-3016 GCF_027028515.1 Desulfurobacterium sp.
ACGAACCGACAACCGCACTTGACGTTCTTGCCCAGAAAAAGGTTTTGGGATTGATAGATAAGACGAAAGAAATGTTTGACACGGCAACGCTTCTCATTACTCACGATATGGGTGTTGTGAATGAGGTGGCCGATAAGGTTGCAGTTATGTACAAAGGCGTAATTATGGAAAAGGGAGAGAAGGATAAGGTTCTCCATTCGCCGGTTCATCCTTACACGAGGCTTCTTATATCGTGTGTTCCAAAGTACGACATTCATGATACCTCAATTCCAGATATCCCTCTTGAGGATAGAAAGGTTGAAGGTTGTCCTTTTGCACCAAGATGCCCGGTAGCTTCAGAAAAATGCTTTAAGGAACTTCCAGAACCTGTCATTGTGAATGGTAGAGAGGTTGCCTGTTTTAATGTTGATGAGAATTGAAGATATTCGGATTAATGTTGTAAGGAGCAACAGGAAGACAGTTTCTATAGAGGTTACCCCCTCCGGTGATGTTCTTGTGAGAGCACCAGAAGATGTTTCTATTAATTCTCTTAAGAACTTTGTCTCTAAACATAGAACCTGGATAGTTAGTAAGCTTGGGAAGGTTCGGGAAAGGAAAAGATATTTGGGTAAAAGAGGTTTTAAAAACGGTGTTCCTTTCTTTTTCCTCGGCAAATCTTATCCTTTGAAGATAGTGAGCTCTCATCTTCCACTTGAGTTAAGAGGTGGAATGTTTTTTCTTTCTTCCAGCTATCTGCAGCATGCAAGAGACATTTTTATCAGTTGGTATAAAAAGGTAGGACTTCCTTATGTTGTTCGGCGTGTAGAGTTTTTTACAGGTGAGATTTTTCGTTTTAAAGGTGTGAAGATTACACGGGCTGAGAAGAGGTGGGGGTCCTGTTCAAGGAAAAATGGCCTCTGTTTTTCATACAGGGTTTTAATGCTTCCTGAAGAGATTATAGATTATGTTGTAGTTCATGAAATTGCTCATATTCGTGAGAAAAACCATTCTAAGAGGTTTTGGGATTTGGTTGAATCACTTCTTCCCGATTTTAGAGAGAGGGACAGGTGGTTAAAGGTTAACGGGTGGAAGTTTGTTTTGTAAGCAAATTTTGGGATAAATTATCAATTATAAATTTTTTTGGAGACGGTTATGGAGAAGTTTAACGTTGTTTTTATGGGAACACCCGATTTTGCTGTTCCTTCCCTTAAAGG
>NZ_JALVIW010000083.1:0-2910 GCF_027028515.1 Desulfurobacterium sp.
AATTGAATGAAAAATCGAAAGGACTGGATGAAAAATTGAAAGAATTGAATGAAAAATCGAAAGGACTGGATGAAAAATTGAAAGAATTGAATGAAAAATCGAAAGGACTGGATGAAAAAATGAAAGAGCAGGAAGAAAAAATAAGGGAAATATCCTTGGATAGTGAGCTTCTTTCTTTAATAGTTTATGTGTTCCTGGGAGAAAATGTAGATTTATTAAGAAAACATAACTGGAAGTTTTCCAGAAAAAGGTTAAAAAAATTAGATAATGAATTGGATAAAATAAATAAAAATCAAATCTCTCATATGCGTGTATTCACAAATAATGAAACATTCAGGACTCTAATGTCTGCTCTGGAAATTTTAGAGCAAATGCATCCAGATATGAAAAACTTAATAGAAGAAATAAAAAGAAAAATAAAATCTAAAAAGGAGCTTTTGGTAAAGCCAAATTAAATGGTAATGAGTTTATCAGCTTTTACTTGTAATTTTTAAATACATATTTCCTGAACTTTCCTGTGCCGTAAAGGTGACCTTCAGGTGTAACAACCAAAGTTGCATCGGGGAATATGTAGAAAGTAGCAACTACTTTGCCGGTTTTTAAATTCCACAGCTTGAATGTGTTATCAAGGTTTCCGGTAACAAGGTATTTCCCATCGGGGCTGATGTCCATTGATTCAATATAATCTGAAGGGGATTTTAGGCTTTTCAGAAGTTTACCGCTCTTTACATCGTAAAAGTTAATGATTCCGCTCTGGCCTGCAAACACCACAGACCTGCCGTCCGGAGTAAAGGCAACCGCAGAAACGATAATATCATCAAATTCTTTAACGACTTCTCCCGTTTTTACATCCCACAGGTAGGCAAAACCTATCCCTCCGCCTGCCACATATTTTCCGTCGGGGCTGAAGGCAACTTTAGAACTAAAGGAACTGTATTTAAGGACGCTTACGGTCTTTTCGTTCTTAAAGTCCCATACCTTAGCGGGAACATCATAGTCGCAACTGCTAACAGCAATCCATTTATTGTTCGGGCTGAAAGATATCTCGCAACCTAAAGGAATGCGGGGGGTATCGTTGTCCGTTTCAAAGAAAGTAAGTTTTACTTTTCCAGTTTTTAGATTCCAGATACTTAACAGCCTCATATCACTCAGGGTTGCTAAATACTTTCCGTCTGGACTAAAAGCAATGTCTAAAACGTCACCGAACTGAAGGTAGAAACTCCGTGCAGGGTAGCCTGTTTTGATATCCCATATCTTAACGCTCCACAGATTGTTAAGGTCAAAGTCTCCGAACGCAAGAGAATCGCCATCCTGACTGAAAGTTACAGAGTAAACCTCAGACCATGAAGTTTTGATTGTTCTAACCGGTTTTTTGCTCTTTAAATCCCACACCCTTATTGTGTAATCGTTGCTGCTCGTTGCTATGTGTTTACCGTCAGGGCTAAAGGCTACTGAATATATTTCTATGGGTTCTCCTTTAAACTCTTTCTCAAATTTCTTTTCTCTAACGTTCCAGAGCTTTATGGTGCCGTTACTCAAGCCAATTGATAGGTAGTTGCCGTCAGGACTGAAGGCTATGCTGCAGACAGCAAATTTCCCTATAGTTGCTTTTAAATCCCCGCTTTTTACGTCCCATAACCTTACTGTTCCATCACTGCCGGCACTTGCAAGGTATTTTCCGTCTGGGCTGAAGGCTATTGCTTCAACGCTTTCGAAGTGACTCTTCCGTTTAAAGAATGAAATTCTGAATGTTCTTATCAAATTCCAGTTTTTCGTGTTCCATAATTTGACAGTTTTGTCTCTACTTCCCGTTGCGAGATACTTTCCGTCGGGGCTGAATGAAACAGAAGTAACATCACGTGAGTGACCTTTTATCTCTTTTATAAGTTTTCCACTTTTGAAATCCCAGACTTTCACGTAGCTGTTTTCAGCACTTGCTAAGTATTTTCCGTCGGGGCTGAATGAAAGGGAGTGAACCAAATGTTTGGTTTTGATAACTCTTATAAGTTTTCCGCCTTCAACGTTCCAGATTTTTATAACTCCTAAATCTCCCCCGGCTGCTACAAATTTTCCATCGGGACTAAAGGAAACGCTCCAGACGCGACCCAGGGAAGAGAGGGTAAAGATCTTCGTAGCTTTACCACTTTTTACATCCCAGATTATTACCTTACCGTCTGCATCGCCGGCTGCGATAAACCTACCCGTGGGACTGTAGGATATAGAGTTAATGTTGCTCAGATGACCCTTAAAAGTTCTGAGAAGTAAACCTGTTTTAACGTCCCAGAGTTTAACCTTTTTGTCCCAGCTTCCGCTTGCAAGGTATCTGCTATCAGGACTAAAAGATAGGGAAATAACGGTTCCGGCGTGTCCGGTTTGAACAACAGGTGTTTCCTGGGCAAAAGAAAAGAATTGTATGAAGAGAGTTATGAAGATAATGCTGGATAGAAATTTTAATGGCATCTTCAGCTGCATAAGCTCTTCCCGCTATTTTCAGCTTCTGAAGGGTACCACTGTTTAGCGTTTTCTGTCGGCCATTATAACTAATCCATAATTCTGGTGGGAAGGGGTGAGTTAAAGAGGGATTTTAGAATATTTGACAAGAGGCTTAAAAATAACTAAATTGTTATTCAAGGATACAGGAGGAGCGGGCGGTGATAGACAAAGACACTCCGGTCTACATGATAAGTATCGTTGCGAAAATTGCAGGCGTTCATCCCCAGACTCTCAGGTTCTACGAAAGTGAGGGGCTTATTAAACCTTCGAGGACAGAGGGAAAGACCCGTCTCTACTCTGAGAGGGATTTGGTTAGAATTAAACGTATAGTCTCCCTAACCAGAGAAAGGGGAGTTAACGTAGCTGGAACCAGTATTATTCTGAAGATGGAAGACGACATTGAACGCCTCTTTGAAG
>NZ_JALVIW010000084.1:0-2903 GCF_027028515.1 Desulfurobacterium sp.
CTTAAAGAGAACCCTTGTAGATATATCTTATTATTTGGATAAGAAATTAGAAATATTATCCATTTATAATTCTGAAATAGGGGAACATCCCTTTCCAAGAAGTATTGAAAGTGTTAAGAGCCTAGCCATATACCGAGGAAGTCAGTGCAATTGTAAATATGCAGAAAGTTTTATTTTGTTAAAAGAAATCTTATAAAAAGGTTAGAAATAAAATTAAGAAGTGAATTAAGCACCACAATAACAGAAAATATCACCGGATTTTTAGTTGCAGAACACCAAATAATATGAAAATTAGGATATACTTTTGATATACTTTTTAAGTAGAAGAGAAAAAGATGGTAGTAAAAGATGATATAGTAGTAAAAGTTTTTTTTCAAAAGGCCAAATAACTTTTCCTAAAGAAAATCGGGAACAAACTAAATATAGAGGGAGGGTGATGTTCTGATACTTGAAAAGAAGAAAGATAAAATAGAGGTGAAAAAGGCTAAGACTATGAAGGATTTTTATGGATTTCTTAATTTATTCTTACACAATCAAGTATGTATTTCTATGGAAGAAGATATAGTATCAATTAGTGAAACACTACCGAATTCTGCAAAGGCTTTTCATCTTGGAATCTAAAAATAACCGGTGCGATATCAAAAAGGAACTCAAAAGAAATACCCTATACCTTAACAAACCACTTCTTAAACTTTTCGATCACCCTTACTCACCTTTAGCCTTTCTAGAACAAACTTTTTAATTTCCTCAACTATCTCTATAGCTTCTTTTGCTTCTTCAAGTGTCGGCTCTTCAACGAGCAGGGGACATCTGATATCTACCGCATAGTCTGTAAGTTTTTCTCCAATATCTATGAGATCAGCAAAACTACCATCAATTTTTGAAGCAAGAACAATTAGCTCACCCAAATCATGAGTTTTTGGGAATTCAACTTCTTTATAGGTTAAATAAGCTTTAAAATAATTTTCGGCACTCTGCTGAGCATGGAAACATACAGCATCGAGCGGTGAATTGGGTTTAATAGTAATTAGGTATCTCGCAGCTATTAAATCATTTTCTGCCTTTTTTATCCACGCCTTTACCAGTTCAATTTTGTCTTTCATAGAGAACCCTTCCCTTTCTCATAACAGATGTTATGAATGCCTGAGGAACATCCTTCCAATTTTTGACATCCTCCTTTGTAACCACAATTATATCTTTCGGTATGCGAAACTCCCTCAAGGCTTTTCTGATCTTAAGCCTCAGTGCTCTACGGGTGGATTCTAAATTGTCCACGATAACTAAAATATCGAGGTCGCTGTCTTTAGAAGGGCTCCCGTGGGCATAAGAACCGAAGAGAATTATCTTGACAGGATCGACCACTTTTCGTATTCGCTCAGCGATTTTCTCAAGAAGTTCATCATCTACCTTTTCAACCTCTATGAATTTCACCCTTTTACCTCCCCTGCAAGCCTCAAAGCATTGAGGTAGTACCCAATTTTTAGACCGTCCTCTTTTAGTTTTTAATCATACCACAGTACAACAGCTATGGCCACAATACACTTCATCCGGTGTTTTATACCCCAATGCCTGATCCTGGTCCAAAAATTGGGGATTACCTCGATATGCTTTTAGCCTGTCAAAGAGTTTTGGAATATACCAAAGATTCACTCTCAACAGGGAAAGTCTTTCCTTTGTCAATCCTTTTTATAAACACTGCTGGGACGAACTCAATAAGTGGATAAAAGACAAGAAAATTACCTCTCCCGACAACATGATTGCCAAACATTTTCTCAAGCTTTACAACTACTACTAGTGAGAAATAGAAAAAAAAAGATGTCCTAAGGCAAATAATTACAGACACATTACGGCAAACGAATGGTAGGACACAAGCATACAGTACTACAGTGACCACCTGCCTAACAACTACTACCTCACCGTGAAGAAAGAACACTCCTGCTGGGAGTACAGGATGCCCGAAGATTTTGCAAAGTATCTGAAACATAAGGACGTAGAGTACGTAAAAAAGATAAGAAGAAAGACAAGTCCCAAGAGGAGTTTATGTGATAAAAACAGATGGCGGTTTTAGTGGTGAAAACAGAAAGCGGTTTTAGGAGAAGAGAAATCCACTGTAGTGAAGCTTACTAACAATATCAAACGAATTTCATCGTGGTTCTTGTCAAGTATCTTGATTTTTATAACACTAACTGTTACATTGTAATGAAATCAAATCTTACGGAGATTAAACCACCAAAGAGCTATATAAGACAGGTCAATCCAGTAAGTCTCTAGCAAAAATCATAGTTAAGGTTCTAAGAAAACTCGATCAGCTAGACGCAGCAATTTCTTAAGTTTAAAAATGGAAATGCATGAAGTTCAAATAATAGATTATCATGACTAAAGGCGGGAAAAATATGGATAAAAGGAGCTTGAGCTTATTTCTGTTCGGGATAGGAAGAAGCCACCCACTTATCCTGGAAAAATATTGAGAGAAATACTGGAAGACGAAAATCTGACATGGGCAAGGCTGACAGAAGAAATAGAAGTAAGCTTTAAAGCAGAACGAGCTCATAAACGGAAAGGGAGGGACCACACCAGAGATGGCTTTGAAACTTTCAAAATGCTTTAAAACAACGCCGTTATTTTGGCTAAACTTGCAGGCTAACTACGACCTATGGAAAGCAGCTCGCAGGATAAAAGAAGTAGGAGCTTAAACGTTCTGGAGAAACTGAACGTCTGAGGATTTTGCAGAGTGTTTGAGAAACGAGAGCATTGAGTATACAAAAAGAAGAAAGAAGTGAGTATGTTATAAACAAAATTTTGAAGGACAGTTTAAAAATTGCCCTAAAATCTGTGCATTTAACTTGCAAATATTTATTCTGAATTGTATACATGAAAAGTGTAATGCAAAAAGGAGGTTTGCA
>NZ_JALVIW010000085.1:0-23752 GCF_027028515.1 Desulfurobacterium sp.
GTTGTTTTGAAAGCCATTCTTGAACAGTTTTTTGGGATTGATAAATTTTTTAAAATTTTAAAGGATGTCTATTTTATAGAGACAGACCTTTTGAGGATAAGTCTTTATAACATTATCCTTTCTGTTTATTATGCGTTCTTGCTTATCTCTCTCCTTAACATTTTTAAAAAGCTTGTAAAACTTTATTTCCCTAAGGAAAGGAGAAGCATAGAGGGTGGTTCTGCAGAGGCACTTATTTTTAACATAGGTATTTTGTTTGTTTTTATCGTTGTTTTGTCCTCTCTCGGTATTACATGGAAGGTTTTGCTACCTGTTGCAGGTACTTTAGGTGTTGGTATCGGTTTCGGTCTTCAGACGATTATGAATAACTATTTGAGCGGTTTTATTCTCCTTTTCAGTAAGAAATTGAAGATTGGAGACATTGTAGAGTTGCCAATTTCTGTTCCAACTCTTGGTAATAGGGATAGGAACGTTTTCGGTAAAATAGAGGATATAGGTATTCTCTCAACTTTAATAAGGACAAACGACGGCGTGGAGATAGCCATTCCTAATTCTAATTTTATCTCTTCTCCAATAGTTAACTTTTCCCATCATGATCCTTTGGTGAGGTTGAGAATTCCCATTGGTGTTGCTTACTCTTCTGCTCCTGAGACGGTTAGGAAGGTTATTCTTTCTGTTCTTGAGAAGATGCCTGGTGTTTTGAAGGCGCCAAGACCTTCAGTTTGGTTCTGGGAGCTGGGAGACAGTGCACTTATCTTTATAGCCTCTTTCTGGATTGATATACGGCGAGATATAAAAATAGAGGAGATACGGAGCCGTTTTTACTACAACGTGTGGAGAGAACTTAAAAAGGCCGGCGTTGAAATACCGTTTCCGCAGAACGATATCTGGTTTAAAAACTCTCTCAAGGTTGAGATTGAGAAGTTTGAAAAAGGAGAAGACAGTTAAATTTCCTTCTCCTTCTTCTGTTCTTTAACCTTTTCTGAGACAAACCTTAAAAGTTCGGTTACGCCTTCACCTGTTACTGAAGATATGGCAAAGAAGGGATAACCTTTAATTTCAAAGTATCTTTTTGCCTTTTCTATTTTTGATTTATCTGTTACTGCATCTATCTTTGTTCCTACAACTATCTGTGGTTTTTCTGAAAGCTTTGGAGAGTAAAGTTTAAGTTCTTTGTTAATCTTTTCAAAGGCTTCTTCCGGTTCCCTGGTCAAATCTGAAAGATCTATCAGGTGTAGCAGTAGTTTTGTCCTTTCAACGTGTCTTAAGAATTCATGACCAAGACCTTTTCCGGCGTGGGCCCCTTCTATGAGTCCGGGAATGTCAGCAACAACAAAAGAAAAGTTGTCAACTTTTGCAACGCCAAGTATAGGCCTTAGAGTGGTAAATGGGTAATCGGCTATTTCTGGTTTTGCAGCTGTGATCCGTGATAGGAATGTTGATTTACCGGCATTCGGGAATCCTATGAGTCCGACATCTGCAATGAGTTTTAGTTCAAGTTCTATCCACCTTTCTTCTCCGGGTTCTCCCGGCTCTGCAAAGTCGGGGGCCTGACGTGTCGGTGTTGCAAAAGCAGCGTTACCTCTACCGCCTTTTCCACCTCTTGCTACGACTAATTTTTCGCCGACCTTTGTCAGATCACCTATTATCTCACCGGTCTCTGCGTCTTTTACTACTGTCCCGACAGGGACTTTTATTATTAAATCTTTACCACTTTTTCCCGTTCTTTTGTTTCCTTCGCCGTGTCTCCCCCTTTCTGCTTTAAAGTGGCGCTTATATTTAAAGTCGAGGAGTGTGTGCATACCACTATCTGCAACCAGAATAACACTTCCGCCTCTTCCACCGTCACCGCCTGCAGGACCACCTTTAGGAACAAATTTCTCCCTTCTGAAAGCGACACAACCGTTTCCGCCGTCGCCACCTTTAACGTAAATTTTCGCTCTATCAATAAATTTAGTCATGGTTACCTCTTTGAACGGATTTTTGTTCTGTAATTAAGATATGCGGTGGAGGGAGTTAAAGGAAGTCTTATATCCAGTTTCCGGGAAACTCAAGACCCGTTGTTTCAGGAAAGCCGCAGATAATGTTCATGTTTTGAACAGCCTGTCCAGAAGCACCTTTTCCAATATTGTCTATTACAGATACCACAATTCCCAGACCTGTACTTTCATCTTTTGTTACGTAAATGTCGCAGAAGTTTGTTCCTGCAACGTCTGAGGTTTTAGGTGGTTTTTCTCTAAGTCTTATGAAGTATTCGTTACTGTAAAACTCTTCGTAGACTCTTCTTAATTCCTCTTTTGAGCTTTGGGTCTTGAAATATATGGTAGAGAGAATTCCTCTGTTCATAGGAATTAAATGAGGTGTAAATCTTACACTTTCAATTTCAAGCTTTTCCGCTATTTCAGGTGCATGTCTGTGGCCTTCTATGGCGTAGGCTTTGAAAGACTCATTTACTTCGCAGAATGTGAAGTCTAACGTTGATTTTCTGCCTGCACCGGTTACGCCGGATTTGCTGTCAGCAATTACAGGAAAAGAAGTTTCTACAAGTCCTGCTTTTTTAGCAGGGTAAAGTCCCAATATTACACTTGTAGGGTAGCAACCCGGGTTTGCAATGACATTTTTTATCTTTATCTCTTCCCTGTTGATTTCTGGAAGTCCGTATGCACTTTTTTGAAAAAGTTCTTTTGCCGTGTGGTTTACGCCGTAGGTTTTTTCGTAAATTTCCGGATTTTTAAATCTAAAATCGGCACTAAAATCTATGATTTTAAGTGCCTTTTTTGTTTCGTAGAGTTCTTTTACTATTGGATGCGCAGTTTTGTGAGGAAGACATAAAAATACAACGTCGGATTTTTCGGCAATTTTTTCTTTTTCGTAGCTTTCAAATTTTAGATTTTCAAATTTCATTCTTGAAAGGTGTGGAAAGACATCCTTTATCCTTTTTCCTTCAAACTGGCGGGATGTTACTGAGACTACGTTTGCGAACGGGTGAAAAGAAAGAAGGCGGAGAAGCTCCGCCCCTGTATATCCTGAAGCACCGATAATAGATATCTTAACGTTTTGACCACTGGTACCTTGCACGTGCGCCTCTCTGTCCGTACTTCTTCCTTTCTTTGATACGTGCGTCTCTTGTGAGGAATCCTGCTTTTTTAAGAACTGGCCTTAATTCAGGGTTGAAGGCCAATAGTGCTTTGGCAATACCAAACTTAACAGCATCTGCCTGAGCAGACTTTCCACCACCTTTTACCGTGCACCATACATCAAATCTTCCGTTTGTTCCTGTAACGTCAAAGGGTTGTTCCATTATTTTAAGAAGAGCAAGTCTTCCAAAGTAGTCTTTTGCATCTTGTCTGTTTACGGTGATCTTGCCAGAGCCGTTAGGAATTATCCAGACTCTTGCAATTGCCGTTTTTCTCTTTCCAGTTCCGTAATATCTCATTTCAGCCATTGAATCCTCCATTAAAATTCAAGAGGTTTAGGATTTTGTGCAGCATGAGGATGGTTTGGACCTGCGTACACTTTAAGTCTCTTCATCCTCCTATCTCTAAGCTTATTCTTTGGGAGCATTCCCCTTACGGCAATCTTGATTACCTCTTCCGGCTTTTCTTTGAGCATGTCTTTAAGAGTTCTTTCTTTCAAATGTCCAAAGTAACCGGTGTGCTTGTAGTAGATTTTCTGGTTGAGCTTCTTACCGCTGGCGTAGATTTTCTCAGCGTTTACTACAACTACGAAGTCTCCACCGTCAACGTGGGGTGTGTAAGTGGGCTTGTGCTTGCCTATGAGTATCTTTGCAATTTCAGAGGCAAGTCTTCCAAGAGTTTTTCCGGTAGCATCAACAACGTACCAGTCTCTTTTAACCTCTTCCTTCTTCTGCATGAAGGTTTTCATTCTGAATCCTCCGGTAGTTGGCGTTTTTAACAAAAACGCCGAAAATGTAGCGGGCAGGTGGAATTTACTATACTGCTGCTGTTTTGTCAAGGTTTTGTTCTTACTTGCACCCGTGAATTTTTAGAACCTTTTCTATAATTTTTGATGTAGATATATCGTAGGCGAATTCTATCCTTTCAACTTTTTTTGCGTATTCCCTTCCTACTATCTTTTCAAGGGGCCAATCGGCACCTTTAACTAAGATGTCAGGCTTTAGAGCTTTTATAACGTTTAAGGGTGTCTCTTCGTTGAAAACAATTATTCCATCAACCGCTTTTAAACCCTGAAGAACCCGTATTCTATACTGCTGGTGCACTATTGGTCTTTTGTCGCCTTTTATTTTTTTAATTGAGCTGTCACTGTTAACACCTATTATCAAAATATCGCCAAGGGATTTTGCCTTCTCAAGGTAATCAATGTGACCTGCATGGATAATGTCAAAGCAGCCATTTGTAAATACTATCTTTTTGCCTTCTTTTCTTTTTCTCTCGGCAAACGCTTTCAATTCTTCAATGCTGGAGAATAGTAGAGCCATTGTTTCCTCGCAATCTTTTACGGCCATTATACCTTAGTATTGAGGAATGGTTGGTATGTTTTGAGGCACCATTCCTGGAAATCCTGGAAAGTTGAAAGGTTGGCAGCTTTTTGCTTCATCAAGAGGAATTTTTGTTTTTCTGCCTGTTCCAAAATCTTTTAGGTACATTGTCACTCTGCCGTTTTCTACCTGTTTAACTATGCCAAAAGGAACATTGCTACTCACCCATGTTTCACCGGTTTCTGTTTTGAAAATTGCTACAGGAACTTTTTTACCTGTTGGTGTTTTATATGTTCCAAAGTGAATTTTTGGTCTTGTCGGTTTGAACTTTTCCGGTGTCTTTGTATGTGGATTTTCCTGCACCTGAGGTCCCATCGTTGAGCCACCTGCAAAACATATAAGTTGTCCGTCTGGTGTTTTCATTATAGTCTTGACCGGTTGGTCTTTTTCATCAAGCCACAGCTGTATTATTCCTGCCATGTTTTTTCCATACCTTCCTGAAAACTCCACTATGTTGATAGTTTTTCCATTAACTTTCTCTTTTCCGCCGTATATGTAGGTTAGTGTTGTTTTCTTTCCATCTTCACTTATTATCGTGTATTTTGACCAATCACCTTTTTTTAGAGGTTTAAAACCTGTATATGCGGAAGCTATTGCTTTTGTTCCAAAAACTAAGAATAAGAAAAAACTAAGAATAAGAAAGCACTTATAATGTATCCTATTTTTTTCATCTTTGTCTCCCTTAAAAGGTTTTATAGAAATTATACTATTTTGATTTTTTGATGGAGCGTGCGACTGTGTAAACGTAGATGGCATCGGCACCGGCTTTAATGAGTTCTTGTGCTATTTCATTGACGGTGCTTCCTGTGGTAAATATATCGTCAAACAGGCATATCCTTTTTCCTTTTATTTGAGGTATTACATTTTCTTTTACAGCAAATAGTCCTTTAACGTTTTCTTTCCTTTCCTGTTTTGAGAGTAAAGCTTGTTTTCTTCCATGGAATCTCTTTTCAACGCCATCTATGAATGGAACATTTGCAGCGGACAGGATTAAGTGACACTGGTTGAAACCTCTTGCCTTTAGTTCTTCAGGATGAAGGGGAACAGGGATGATGAGGTCTATTTTATTTTCAGATAGAAATTTTTTTAGGTGGTTGGATATCGTTTGGCCGATCTCTTTTCCGATTTCCCGGCGTTTTGCGATTTTGAAGGTTTTGATAGCTATTTCAAGGAGACCTTTGTAGAGTCCAAAATACGATACGCCAGAGAAAGCAAATTTTCTGCTTTTTTCGAAACAATCTCTGCAAAGAGGTTCGCTTCCTGGCGAAAGTTTTAAGGGATATCCGCATACCGCGCATTTTTTTCCTGAAAACGGTCTTATGTGGATGTTCCAGCACTCTTCACAGGTGATTTTTCTGTGCTTGCCAATGAGAAACTTTCCACATACGGCACAGTATTCAGGTGAAAGGATGTCTAAAAGTGTTTCTTCTATGAAAGTTAGAATGTTATCTTTAATCCTGTCTTCTCCTCTAAAAACTTTAAGAGGATTTCTGCTGTGTGTTCGGTTGAAGACGTTGCCAATTCCACGCTTAAATCCTGGACAAATTTTCTCTGGTCTTTGAAGTAATTTCTTACAATTTCTTCTATAGATGTTGTCTTTTTAAGTTTTTCTGTCTCTTTTTCTGAAATGTTTTTTTGAAGAACTCTTACTATTAGAGCTTTTTCTTTTAATCGTTTGATGGCAGTTGTTTCTGAAAATGGTTTTTCGGTGTAGAGGTACTTTATCACTACAATTGGAGGAATCGGACATTCAGATGCCTTTTCTGTTATTTCTTCCAGTTTCACGTTTTCGTCTTTTCCTTCCTCTATCGTAAATGATAAGAAATCTCTTAAATTTTCAAGTTTGATTCTCTCTAATGACTTCTTTTCAAGATCTATTATGTTAAATCCTCTGCTGGTGCTTTCTGCCTCTTTTACTGTTCTAAATTCTGTTACACCTGCGTAGCTGAAGAAATAGCTTTTAGTTTCGTGAATAAAATTGTGGATATGCCCACCAGCATAGTATGTGAATCCTTCAGGTAGGTCAGACATGCTCATTTCAGCTGCGCCTTCGTACGGAAGGTAGGTATCTATGCCCTGGTGGAACATAAAGATTGAGAATCTGTGTTTTACTGCATTTTCAGAAAATTCAGGGAAGATTTTTTTAGATAGCTCTTTCAGATGGCTTCCAGGCATGAACTGGATACCTGCTATGTAAAGGTCGCCGAAAACCTTTTCACCGTAAGGTGAGATAAGTTGTAGCAGTCCGAGATCTTCTAAAATTTTCTGCGGTGGGATTTTTCCCTTTCTGAGTGTTCTGTCGTGATTTCCTGTAATTGCAACCACGGGGATTCTTTTTTCTTTTAGCTTCTTAAACTGTTTTATCGCTTTTGAAAGAGAAATCATGTCAGGTTGTGGAGATTCAAAAAGGTCTCCCGTGTGTATTACAAGGTCAACATTGGATTCTATGATTCTATCTATTGCCTGTTCAAAAGCTTTAAAGAAGTCTGCCTTCCGTTCAATTAGGTTGTACTGTGCATATCCAAGGTGGCTGTCGGATATGTGTGCAATTTTCAACTTTTTTGCTCCTTCGTAGAGAGAAAGGATTTAATTTTCTCATAAATTTCAGGCAGACGATTAATCAGGGCTTCCGTTTTTTTCCACGTTCTAAAATCTTTTATCGGGAAACCGGCGTAGATGCCGGGCTTTGTAATGGATTTAGTCACACCAGATTTAGCACCGACTGTTATGTTACTTCCTATTTTAATGTGTCCGGCAACGCCTACCTGCCCTGCAAGTGTGACATTGTCGCCAATTTCTGTAGAACCGGAGATTCCCACCTGAGAGACAATGAAACAGTTTCTTCCGATTTTATCGTTGTGTGCTATCTGGACAAGATTGTCTATCTTTGTGCCATCTCCTATGACAGTATCACCTATGGTTCCTCTGTCTATTGTTGTGTTTGCGCCTATTTCAACGTCGTTTCCTATGATTACTCTTCCAACCTGGGGAACTTTGTAAATTTTCATCTCTTTTTTGCTGAATGCGTATCCGAAGCCGTCTGAACCTATTACTGTTCCGCTGTGTATTCTTACGTTTTTGCCAATTTTAACGTCGTGGTAGATGGTGACATTAGCAAAAATTACACTGTTATCGCCTATTTCACAACGGTTACCTATTACAACGCCTGGATATATTTTAACATTGTTGCCGATTTTACATTCTTCTCCTATGAATACGTGGTCTCCTATATAGACGTTGTTCCCTATAGTTGCTGTTTCGTCAATAGTAGCTGTCTTTGAAATTCCTGGCTCCGGGTGAGGTTCTTTTATCAGCATTGATAGGATTTTTGCAAATGCTACGTAAGGTTCTTCGCAGATTAATTGTGTTATAGGGACGTCGTACTCTTTTCCGACGATAACGGCAGAAGCGCCTGTTGTTCTGAGAAATTTTTCATACTTTGGATTTGTAAGGAAGGTGAGTTCACCTTCCTTAGCTTTCTGTATCTCATTTACACCCTTTATTTTAATATCCGGGTTGCCTTTTACTCTGCATCCAATTGACTTTGCTAATTCACCAATGCTAACTTCCATTATTTGCCTGGCCTGCTATAAAGTTTAAGGATTTTATCTGTTAGGTCATACTTTGGATCTGCAGATATTATTCCTGCCTCATTCTTTTCAACAATCATTGGAATATTGTGTTCTTTTCTGTACTTTTCAACGATTTTAAATACATCCTTAAGGATTTTGGCTGTAAGCTCCCTCTCAAATTTTGAGAGCATTTTTTGGCTTTTTTGTTGTAGTTGTTTGTACTGGAGAATCTTTGTCTGTATTTCAGTCTCTTTCTGTTGCTTCGTTTTCTGACTGATGAGGGGTGATGAAAGTTCTTTTTTTAACTGTTCAATCTCTTTTGCTAACTTTTTGAGCTGTGATTCAGCCTTTTTAATCTCTGCTTCTAATTCAGTTTTTGCCTTTTTACCCTGAGGTGATTCATTTATTAATTTTTGCATGTCTATGTAGTAAACTGCAAAGCTATTAGCTTTTGCCTTAACGGTGCCCACTCCAATGATAATGAAAGTTCCTATTAAGGTTAATATCAACTTTTTAAATTTCTCCATTTTAATTTCCTCCCTTTGTTTTAGAAGTAAGTTCCAAGTCCAAAGTGCCATTCTGAAGGAGTTTCTCCCGGTTTTCTATCTAACTTATAACCTATATCGAGTCTAATTGGCCCTATAGGGGTTAGAACCCTAATTCCAACACCAGCAGATTTTCTTAAAGTTCCAAAATCTATTTTATTCCACCATCCTGCACCTACATCTACAAATCCAATGAAACGAAGGTTGTTTGATATATCGTAACCTATTTCAAAATTCATAACAAGTTCTCTGTTTGCTCCTTCAGGGTCACCATTAATATCTACAGGACCTGCCTCACCCCAGCGGAATCCTCTGACAGTTGTATCTCCGCCAACAAAGAATCTGTAATCTATGGGAACCTCTTCCGTTTTGCCGTAGGTGTCTGCGAACCCTGCTTTTAAATGTGCTGATAAAACAATGGGTATTTTGTAATTTTCAGATAGGTCATCGAGATAGATATATTTTGATACATCTGCAACCGCTTCGTAGAAATTGCTATCACCACCAAGAGCCTGGCCAGCTACTTTTGTACTTAAATTAAACATAAATCCTCTGTGGGGAAGGAATCGGTTGTCTCTCAAATCGAGAGTAACTCTTGAAGAGAGAAGCCCTATAATTGAAGTTCCTTCTTCTTCTTTGACAATACTTGTTGCGTTGGGGTCTATGTCGCTTATTGTGTTCTTTTCAAGAGTGTAGCCTATCCCAACGTTCCAATCTTTTTTAACCCTTCTATAAACATTGAAGGAAAAGCCTTTCTTATAGCTGGTATATGTTGTGTATTCATTTTTATGGTTGTAAACTCTCACTCCAAGTGTTTGCGGTTGATTGAGCCACCACTTATGGTTGTATCCGATATCAAAATAGTTTACTGAAGAGCCGAACTGTCCAGATATGAATATTGAATCTCCGGTACCAAAGAGGTTTCCTTTACTTAATGAAAGCATTCCTGTCAGTTTTGTGGTAGAGCTGTAGCCTACACCTATAGAAAACATGCCAGTGAGCCGTTCTTTTAAATCAACATCTATATCCACTAAGTTATTACTAACTATTTTAGGTTTGACGTTTACTGATTCATAATAACCGGTATTATAAAGTCTCCTTATAGAACGTTCAAGGTTTTCCGTATTTAATATACCTGTTTCATATATATCAAGTTCTCTTCTTACTGTTCTATCACGACTTTCATAATTTCCTAAGATGTTTATATATCTTATTTTTGCTCTTTTTCCTTCATGAATTATGAAAATTACATTTACTGTATGTGTTTTTCTATTAATTTTTATTTTAGAAGTGATTGATGTAAAGATGTATCCATATTTACCGTATAACTTTGCTACTTTTATTGAAAAAATAGTTAGCAATTTTGGATTATAAGGATTTTTAGGTTTGAGTTTATCTACTAATTTTAGAAGTTCTTTTGACGTGAAAAGGGTATTTCCTCTAATCACAATTTTTCCAAAGAGATATTGTGGCCCTTCTTCTAAAATGGGGTATATGACTTCGTAGCAACCGTCAAGTTTCTTTATTATGGGATTTCCAACTTTTATATCTATATATCCTTTACTTTCATAGAGCTTTTTGATTCTTTCTACATCTTTTTTAAGATTTTCTTTGATGAGAGGTGGATGGAATCTTAATTTCCATATACAGCGTTCCTTTGTGAGGAGAACGTCTTTTATTTTATCTGTGCTTATAGCTTTGTTTCCTTTTATTATAATTTTGCAGACGTAAGCTTTCTGTCCCTCATCTATTTTAAACGTTACGTTAACTTTTTTAGGTCCAATTTGAGATATATTATAGTTAACTTTAGCATTTATATAGCCTTTTTCGTGATAGACACTAATTATCCTGTTTTTTATTTTTTCGATTTTTTCGTAGGATATTACGTGTCCTGTAAAATTACCTTCATCAAATTCTATTTTTTTCTTTAGTTCTCTGGTTGATATGTGTTTATTCCCTTCAAAATGCACGGCCTCGACTATTGGTTTTTCTTTTAGTACATATGTTAGAATCACTTTATTTCCTACTTTTTTTTCAATGACTTCTATGGTTTTGTAGTATCCCAAAGAAAAGATGTTTTTTATATCTTCTGCTACTTTCTCAGTGTTTAAAGGTTCTCCAGGTTTCAGAGATATTCTGTAAAGTATGCTTTCTTTTGGTAGATAGGTATTTCCTTCAATTTTTATCTCTTTTATTACCGGTTGTAGGGTTGTGTTTTCTGCGAGTACAGTTTCGTTTTCCGAGGTTAACATTTGGGCACTTGATACTGATGGAATAGTTAAAAGTAGTAATGCTACTACAACAGCTATTTTCTTCAAGGAAAAACCTCCAGATAATTGGTGGTTACAATGATAACACAATTATGGGTACGGGAAATATACTTTAAAACATGTTCCTTTACCAACTTCGCTTTCAACGTCAACTTTTCCATCTAACTTTTCAACGGCAAGTTTGACGATGGATAATCCAAGCCCTGTACCACCTAACTTTCTGGATCTTGACTTGTCAACTCTGTAAAATCTCTCAAATATAAATGGAAGGTGGGATTTTGGAATACCAGGACCTGTATCACAAACAGAAATTTCTTGTTCTTTTGGAAGCGTTGAATATTTTATGTTCACTTTTCCACCTTCGTGGTTGTACTTTATGGCATTATCTATAAGATTTCTGAACACGAAGTAGAAAAGTCTTTCGTCACCTGTTACCTCAAGGTTTTCAGGAAGGAGAGATTTTACTTCTACATTTTTCTTTTTGGCTATTACACTTGTTTCCTCTATTATTTTATCAATTATAGGCTTCAATTTAATTTTTTTCTTTTCAAACGGAATGCCTTTACTTGTTTCTAACATCGTTAATGTTATTAAGTCTTGGATGAGTTGTTCCATATATTCTATTCTTCCCTGTGCTTTTTTGATAAATTCTGTTGCGGTTTTGTTCTCTTCGCACTCATCTTCAAGGGTTTCCATTAATAGTTTAAGTGTTGCAACAGGTGTTTTAAGTTCGTGGGATACATTTGCAATGAAATCTCTCTTGAGATTTTCGTACTTTTTGATTTGTGTGAGATCTCTGAGCAGCAAAACTTTTTCTTCTACATCTGCAGCGAATACAAGTTGTATATAACGGTTTTTTATCTTTTTACTTTCCCAGACGTTGTACTTTTTATCAAAATTTTCATTAATAAATGTTATTACATCCAAGTCACTTATTACCTGGTAGAAGTATCTACCTTTGTAGTTTTCTTTATCTATATCGAGAAGTTCTCTGGCAAATCTGTTAGTGTATATAAGTTTCCCGGAGGGTGACATAATAACGAGACCTTCGTTAAGGAGGTTTAGAGCTTGAGACAATAAATGAATGTTATCCCGGCTTTTTCTCTCGCTAATCTCTTTTTCGATACAGTAGATAAGTTCGTTCCAGTTTACTTTATCGGGAAGTGAAAACAGACCGGTAAGTTTTTTCTTTATTTGAGCTGTTCTTCTTAGCTGAACCGTTAGTATTCCTGTTGCTATTCCTGCTGCACATAGTCCAATGGTGGCAAGAGCAAGCATTTTAAAACCTCATTTTGTTGTAAATGTACTGAATAAAGTTTATCATTTAAGTGTTAGAAATAAACCGCTTAAGGGAGGATTATAATGGGTGTAAGAGTTGCCATCAATGGTTATGGAAGAATTGGAAGATGTTTTCACCGTGCCATTTTAGGAGATGATGAAATTGAAATCGTGGCAATAAACGATTTAACGGATGCTGCTACACTTGCTCATCTTTTAAAATACGACTCTGTACACGGTAAATTTCCCGGAACGGTGGAAGTAAAAGGGGATAAACTTGTTATAGACGGCAAAGAAATAACCGTTTATGCGGAGAAGGATCCTGCAAAGTTGCCCTGGAAAGAACTTGAGGTCGATGTGGTTTTAGAAGCCACTGGAAGGTTTAGGGATAGAACTGGTGCTTCAAAGCATCTTGATGCAGGGGCAAAGAGAGTTCTTATCTCGGCACCTGCAAAAGAACCAGATGCCACGTTTGTCGTTGGTGTAAATCACACAGATTATGATCCGGAAAAGCACTACATCATTTCAAATGCCTCCTGTACTACTAATTGCCTTGCGCCTGTTGCAAAGGTGTTGCTTGAAAATTTTGGTATAGAAAAAGGATTTTTAACAACAGTTCACTCTTATACTGCTGACCAGCGTCTCCTTGATGCGCCCCATAAGGATTTGAGAAGGGCAAGAGCAGCTGCTGTATCAATGGTACCAACAACCACAGGTGCTGCTAAAGCGGTAGGTCTTGTTATTCCTGAGCTTAAAGGTAAATTTAATGGGATTTCTATAAGAGTTCCAACACCTGATGTTTCTCTAATTGATTTTGTATGTATTGTTAACAAAGAAGTTACTGTTGAAGAAGTAAATGCTGCTCTGAAAGAGGCAGCAGAAGGTAAACTGAAAGGTATTTTAGGTTATACAGATGAAGAGCTCGTTTCTGTTGATTACATAGGTGATAGACGTTCTTCCATAGTAGATGGAAAATCTACTGATGTAATAGGTGGAAATTTAGTTAAGATAATTTCCTGGTACGACAATGAGTTTGGCTATTCAAACAGACTTGGTGATTTAATTAAGTATATGGCATCTGTTGGCGTTTGATGTAAGGTGATTGAAGTATTTTTAAAAGCCCGCTTTGAGCGGGCTTTTTTTATTCCTTCCACGCTTTTCTATTTTTGAGAAGAATAGCTTCAGCGGTTTTCCAGTTTTTTTCAACCTTTTTCTTTGCCTTTTCGGGCAGTAGAGAAACTACTATGTCTGTCACAGGTGCAAAAAAACCTCCAAGATAACTTGTTTTTATAAGGTAGCTGTCCGGCATTGTTGCACCTATAAAGAGTAAAAATATTGAAGCAAGGAGAATACCTCTGAAAATTCCAAATAAAAATCCTAAGAGGTTGTTTAATAGTCCTAAAAAACCTTTTGAATATATAGAGTTTAAAGTGAAAGCGATATATTTAGATATAAGAAATAGGATGCCATAGATGACGAATCCTGTCATGATGATTGTTGGTGCGTCAGGGTCAGGAACAAATTTTGCTGCAACAACATGGGCGCTTTTGACAGCTATAAAAATACTTATCCCGATGCCTGCGATGGATAAGATTTCTTCGATAGCACCTTTATTAAAGCCTCTAAAAAAGTTCCATCCCAGTATTATCACAAGAACAGCATCTAATAGATTCAACGGATGAATGTTCATTCTACCTCCATACTTATATCAACCCATTTTGAATTGGTTATAAGCTTACTTGTTGACACAAAATCTATATCTTTGGTTCTTAATTCCTTTAACTTTTCCAGAGTTATTCCCCCAGATACTTCTATTTTAGTATGATTTAATTCATTCCTGATGAATTTTATAGCTTTGTCCAATTCTGATATTTCCCAGTTATCTAACATGATGATGTTTATCATGTCTTTAACATTAAGAGTTTCTTTGAGTTGATCCCAGTTTTCTATTTCAACCTCTATTATTGTTGTTACAGGAATATTTTTATAGATTGTATTTACTGCATTTGTTACATTTCCGTAAGCTTTAATGTGATTGTCTTTAATCATGACTGCGTCGTAGAGTCCCATTCTGTGGTTGAAGGCACCGCCAATTCTTGTTGCATATTTTTCAAAATATCTAAGTCCTGGAGAGGTCTTTCTGGTGTCTAATAGTTTTATTTTTGTCCCTTGTAAAACTTTTGCATACTTATAGGTGTTGGTAGCTATTCCTGAAAGATGTTGAAGTAAATTAAGAGCTGTTCGTTCGCCTATTAGCAGAGATTTTTCTCCGCCCTCTATGTGGCCTATTATCTCACCAGCTTTCACTTGTTCCCCTTCTTTCTTTTTCCATGAAAACTTGAAATTGCTATCTAAAACTTCAAATACTTTCTGGAAGAAAGGTGTTCCAGCCAAAATAAAGTCATCTTTTGCCTCGAGCCTTGCTCTTATTTTTCTTCCTGGTAATGCCGCGGAGGTTATATCACCGGTAAAACCTATATCCTCTTTTAGGAAAGATAGTATATAATCCTCAATTGCTATTTTTGAAAAATTCATACTTTAACCTCTGTTATTTTGGAGTTGATACTAATGGTAAATATACCAAATCTCATAACAGTTGTTAGGGCTTTTATTGTTCCTCTTCTTATAATGGCTGTTTATTATAGTAACTTTAAAGTTGCCTTAATTCTATTCATTATAGCAGCTTTAAGTGACGCTTTTGATGGCTTTTTGGCGCGACGTTTACAGCAAATTACCACAGTTGGAATAATAATGGATCCACTTGCGGATAAAGCTCTTATTGATTCTGCATTTCTGGTTTTGAGTTATGTACACAAGATTATTCCTCCATGGTTGACTATACTGGTTATTTCAAGAGATGTTTTGATAATAGTTGGTGGCTGGTTGCTTACAGTTTTTAATAAAGTTGAAAGGATTAAGCCTATTTTAATTGGTAAATTTACCGCCTTTTCACAATTTTTAACAATATTTTTCACTTTACTTTGCTTGAATTTCAATAATTTTTATCTTGATATATTCTTAAAATTCTTGTATCCCTTTACCGGTGGTATGACTGTTATATCTGGTATAAGTTATGTGGTAATAGGGATAAGGGAGTTGGGAAGTGAATAATTCGGTTGTGGAGAGATACTTTCCGGAGATAGTTGTCACACTTACTATAACAGTTTTTATTATTGTACTTTTTATGATGAAACCAGTTGTTTTTCCATTTTTTGCAGCTATGGCAAGTGCATATATAAGTTTTCCTGTTTTTGAGTTTTTTTTGAAAATTTTTAAAAAACGCCAGATTGCAGCACTATTAACTGTCGTTTTAATATTATTGGCAATTCTAAGTTTAATGCTTGTTGTTTTGCCGGATCTTATAAAACAAATTGAAGAATTTATTGATTATCTTCCCGTTTTAACTTCTAAAATAGATTTTCATTTGTCAAAATATATAGGAAAAAGAGTTTTTGCTAATGGTTTTAATCCGAAAAATGCTACAACTGTTTTTTCCTTGTTGTATAAAAATTTTTCTGTTAATAATTCTTTAACTGTAGCTGCATTGGCTCAAAAGATATTTTCCGGTGTTTTTTCAATTGCTTCAGTGGTTATAAATATCGTTGTTATTCCTTTACTTTCTTATTATATCCTGGTTGATTGGGAAAATTTACGGGATTTGTATCTAAAACTAATTCCTCGTGCTTACAGAACTGAAACAGCTGTTTTGCTGGATAGAGTCAATGACTCTTTGTCTGGCTATATTAGGGGACAACTTTTAATGGCATTTTTAGTGGCCGTCTATTTTTCTATTACATTAACCGTTGTGGATATCAGGTATAGTTTCCTTATAGCTGTTGTTACGGGGATTATGAATATGATTCCTTACGTTGGTTTTTTCACTGGTTTTGTTCCTTCAATTTTATTAGCTGTTTTTGATAATGGCGATCTTTTCCATATAGTTGCGGTTATTATTGTTTTTCTTTCAGAAGTTGCTCTTGAGAATGTTATTTATCCCATGGTTATGAGCAGAACTACGGGAATTAATCCGCTTTTAATAATTTTTGCAATCTTTTTTGGAGCGACTTATGGGAGTTTTCTCGGAATAATTGTTGCCGTTCCAGTTGTTGCGATGATACTACCGGTTTTTGATAGTTTTATGATGAAGAGGGAAAGTGAATAGTGATTATAGGAATAACAGGGAATATAGGAGCAGGAAAAAGTACTTTTTCTCAATTTTTGAAGGTTAAGGGTTTTAAAGTTTTGAATGCTGATGATTTAGCGAAGGGAGCTTTAAGAAAAGGGGAGCCTGCCTATGAACCTGTTGTTTCCGCTTTTGGGAAAGAGATTCTTGCTGAAGATGGAGAAATCGATAAAAGAAAGTTGGCAGATATAGTGTTTTCTGACAAAGAGGCTCTAAAAAAACTTACATCTATCACGCACCCTATGGTGAAACAAAAGATTATATCTTCAGCTAAAAGTAAAGAGCCTATCTTTGTTGAGGCAGCTGTTTTAATTGAGTCTGGATGGTATAAAGTTGTTGATAAAGTTGTTGTTGTTTTTGCCTATCGTGGTCAGAGGTACTTGAGAGCATCTAAGAGATTTACCCTCAGGGATGTTATTAGAAGAGATAGATTACAACTTCCGTATAATGAAAAGTTAAAGTTTGCCGATTTTCTTGTGTGTAACACAGGAACATTTCTTGAGTTAAAGACGCAGGTAGATTTACTTGTTGAAGATATTTTGAGTGGTCGGAGCAGGGGGATTTGAACCCCCGACCTCTTGGTCCCGAACCAAGCGCGCTACCAGGCTGCGCCATGCTCCGAGCCTGCGTAAGGATATTTTAAAGGCATTAAAAGAAATGTCAATACCGTTTGCGCTTTGATATAATTAGCATGCTTTTTATACCATTTTGTCCGGAGATTATGGTGGAAAAGATGAGAAATTTAAGATTTGTAAGACTGCTGTTGTTTCTCCTTATTCCAATAGTAGTTGGTTTGTATGTTCGCTTTGATGATCTTTCTGTATGGCAAGCAAGAAAATCGAGCTTTTATTATAAAGATCGTCCCCTGTTTACAAGTTATGATGCTTTCTATTTTGCAAGATGGAGTGAAGATTATCTTGAGGGCAAGTATAAAGCGGGGAAAGTAGATCCTCTCAGGTTTGTCCCTGATAACTATATAGTTTCGAAGCTTTCAGATTCAGAGATAAAAAAATTGAAAGCTTATAAAGCAGTTTATCCTGAGCCGATACCTCTTGAGAGTTTTATGGGAGCCGTTTTTGCAAAACTTTTCCATACCCACATAGAAAATGTAGCTTTTTATCTTACGCCCATTCTTGCCGTTTTATTTGTGATTCCTCTTGTTATATATATGGATGAGATAGGTGTGCCTCTTGCGGGTTTTTCAGGTGCGGTTTTTGGCGTTATTTCTCTTATGTACTTGGCAAGGACAACAGTTGCAAGGTTTGATACTGATTCTCTGAATCTCTTTTTCCCCTTTTTGATAGCCTATTTTTTCTATAAAATTCTCCATACTGAAGGATGGAAAAAGTATCTTTTTGCAATTTTGGCCGGAGTATCTTGTCAATTATTCTACTGGTGGTATGCCCATCCAGATCTTGTACTTATTATGTTGATAGTATTTATAGTGGGTTTTATTGTGCTAAAAAGGCAATTTTCGAAAAATGATGTTAAAGTTTTTGGTTGTTTATTTTTAACAGCCAATCCTTTAATAATTTATAAAGGTATTATGATTCTTGCCGATAGAGTAAATACTTATATTCTTAATTTTGGCAAATCTGCTGTTCAGAGTGGATTTCCAAACGTTATGCAGTCTATCAGTGAAGATCAGAGAGCTTCATTAAAGGCAATAATCGCTATGAGTACAGGAAATAGTATTGTGTTTTTTGTTGGATTATTATTTGTTTTCGTATTATTCTTTAGAAAATGGCGGGAGATGCTTTTTCTTATTCCCACTTTTCTTCTTGGATTAATGTCTTTTAAAAGTGGTAATCGATTTGTTATGTATCTTGCACCCTTTATAGGTATTGGTTTTGGTTACTTCCTTGATTTTCTGTTTGATTACTTTAACGAATATGTTCGTGATAATAATTCCTTATTTAACAATAGTTGGAGTAGACTTAAAGAAATAGTACTTTTGGGTTTAGCAGTTGTTATATCTGTTTTGGCCTTTTCCGTTCAGTCTGAGGCAGTAAAGTTTGTAGCTGTTCCTAAGATAACTCCTGCACTTGAAGAAGCTTTTTTAAAATTGAAAGAGATTACACCTAAAGATTCCTGGATATGGACATGGTGGGATTATGGAACTGCCATTCAGTACCTTTCTCGCCGTGCAGTTTATCATGATGGTCAGTCTCAGCTTTCACCGAAAACATACTTTGTGGCAACGACGTTTTCAACTCCTTCTTCAAGGGAAGCTTACAATACGATAATCGGTATTTCGAATGTGGGCATAACTTATGTTAATAAGTGGCTTAAAGAGGGTAAAAAACCAGAAGAAATAAAGGCGGAATTTTTAAGCGGAAGATTCAATGGTAAGTTAAAACATCCTGTTTACTGGATTTTTACAGAAGATGAGATAGGTAAATTTTCCTGGATTAACTATTTTGGTACGTGGAATTTTGAGCTCAAAAAAGGTGTGAAAGACAGCATTACACCGTTGGGTGTTTGTGTTGCTGTGGATAAAGAAAATATTATTTGTGGCGGCATTCGCATAAATTTAAGAACAGGTGTTGTTCGGGCGAAAGGTGCTACTGTACTAAATAAAATAGCTTTGAATGTTAATGGTAAGTATAAAGAATTAACTTTTAATCCTGCCGGACGGTTTTATCTTGACCTTGTAAATGTTCGAGGAAGATTATTGGGATTCATAATGGGACAGCAACCTTTTTATTCTATGTTTAATCAGATGTTTATTCTTAGGCATTATGATGGTAGGTATTTTAAGCTTGTTTATGATGATTTTCCGGTTATGGTGGCATACAGACTGGTGTCTAAATGATTATCGATAGAATTGTTAATTTAAAGCATAGATTTTCTGAAGATCAGGATTTAAGGGAACTTTTGAAAAATTCAGGGATTGCTTTTTTCCTGAAAGTTGCTGGCACAATTGTTGGTTATTCTTTTACAGTTATTGTTACTCGCCATTATGGTGCTGAAGCATGGGGTGTTTTCTCTATATGTCTTATGTTTCTTCAAATATCGGGAATGTTTGGTCGTTTGGGAACAGACATAGCACTTTTGAGATTTATTTCTGAGTTTATGGTTTCAGAAAATAAATATTTAATACCTCAGGTTTTCAGAAAGATTTTGTTGTTGACTTTGAGTGTATCAAGTGCATTATCTTTTATTTTGTTTTTGTTTGCTAAATATATAGCAGTCGAAGTATTTCATGATTTTACTTTGATTGTACCTTTGAAATTGGTCTCCGCCTTTGTTATTCCTTTTGTAGTTTTATGGATTACAAGAGAGGCTATTAGAGGATTGAAAAAAATAACTATTTATATGTTACTTCAACAGCTTGGAGTTTTCGGTCTGGCCTCTCTTATTTTAGTTTTCTCTTTGATGTTTTTGAAAACAAACCATCCTTATTTGATTCCAATTTTATCTTATGGTATATCTGTTGTTGTTTTTACTACTTTTTTAGCACTTTTTTTGTGGAGAAAGTACTTGAAAACATTTTCGCTCTATGTTAAACCAGCATTAAATCAGATTTCTTATAAATATATCTTATCGGTTTCTCTACCTCTTCTTTTTTCGAGCGTATTGGCTTTCATTATGGGATGGACGGATACTTTTATGATAGGAATTTTTAAAACCACCAGAGATGTAGGAATATATAATGTAGTTCTGAAACTTTCTACGGTGATTAGTATTGTTCTATTTTCTATAAATTCAATTGCTGCTCCGAAGTTTGCAGAGTTTTGGGGGCGTAAAGATTTGAAGGGTCTTGCGAGAGTTGCAAGACAGTCTGCTCGACTAATCTTTTGGACGTCACTCCCGATATTGGTTGTTTTTGTTTTTTTCTCCAAGCAAATATTGTTAATTTTTGGTAAAGATTTTATTGTTGCTTCTTCTGCACTTGTTATTCTTTCTTTGGGGCAATTTGTTAATGCAATTGTTGGAAGTGTTGGCTACATTTTGATGATGACAGGGAAAGAGAGAACTATGCAAAATATTATATTTGGTGGTGCTTTTATAAATGTTGTTCTTAATGCTTGTTTAATTCCTCATTACGGGATAAACGGAGCTGCCATTGCCAGTGCGATAAGTCTTGCCTTTATCAATATTGTACCGCTTTTCCTTGTTAAGAAATATTATGGTTTTTATACCATAAATATAATTTAGTGGAGCTGTCAAATGAAATGTCCGCCAGTTATTATTGTTGGGATGCATCGTTCTGGGACATCTTTACTTTCAAGGGTTCTTCAAAAATGTGGAATTTTTATGGGAGCGAGTCGAGATCCAAATAATGAACCTTTCTTTTTTCTTGAACTCAATGACTGGTTGTTGGCTCAAGCAAATGCTACATGGGATAATCCATACAATTTTAGATTCATAAATGATACATTCAAAGAAATTTTAGTAAAAGCAGTTAAAGTTAATATTTCCAGTTTTAAAATATTGAAATTTCTTGGTGTTCGCAAGTTTCTAAAGTATAGAAAATTAGACAATCTTCCTTTTCTCTGGGGATGGAAAGATCCAAGGAATAGTATTACTTTAAATATATGGTCAGAGATTTTCCCTCAAGCAAAAATAATTCATATATATCGTAATCCTGTAGATGTAGCTGAAAGTTTGAGAAGGAGAGTATTGAAGAATAAAAATAATTTTAGGTGGAATTACAAACAGACTATAAAAGCTATATTTGCTATAGGTAAATTGAATTTTGTTGATTCAGTTCGTTTGCAGTTTCTTGAAGAAGGTATTAAGTTATGGGAGGAATATTTAAAATCGATATATGATTTTGAAAAACGCTCAGGCAAAGGAATCTTGCATCTAAAGTACGAGGAATTTTTGGAAAATCCTATTCCAACCATTGAAAGTGTTTTGAACTGGCTTAATGTTTCCGTAGATGGGGATAGAATAAAGAAAGCGACTTCTCTTGTAAATGCTTCAAGAAGTTATGCTTTTCTATCGAATGAGCGTCTTGTAGAATTTTATAGAAACCTGAAGGAGAAACCATTAGTTAGAAAGTTGGGTTATCATAACCTGTGTTGAGGTGAATGTGGAAGAAAGGACAGTGGCAATTTTAATGGCTACTTATAATGGTGAGCAGTTTCTGGCTCAGCAGCTTAATTCCATTTTGACTCAAACTTACAAAAATTGGGTTCTTTTGGTTCATGACGATGGGTCGGAAGATGGAACAGTTGATATTTTGGAAGAGTACAGCATTAAATATCCTGAAAAGGTTGTTTTTATTAATGATGGATTAAAATTGGGTAATGCTAAAGACAATTTTAGTTATCTTATTGGTATCGCTTTAGAAAAGGATTTTGAATATTTCTTTTTTTGTGATCAAGATGATATCTGGATTGAGAATAAAATAGAGATTTTTCTTCAAAAATTTAAACAAATTGAGAATTTACGTGAAGATTTGCCAATTCTTTTGCATTCTGATTTGAGGGTGGTGGATTCTAATTTAGATGTGATAAGCGATTCTATGTGGCGTTATCAGAAGCTTAATCCGGAATGTAAAACACTTAATTATCTACTTGTTCAAAATAATGTAACTGGATGTGCATGTGCTGTTAATAGGGCTTTGTTAAAAAAGGCCTATCCTATAGGTGGAAAAGCTATTATGCACGATTGGTGGCTTGCCCTTGTTGCGTCCGCGTTTGGAGTGGTGGATTTTATTTCAAAACCAACAGTGTTGTATCGGCAGCATGGAAAAAATGATACGGGTGCTAAAAATGTTGATGTAAAATATGCTGTTAAGAAATGTACACGAAAGGATGACTTAGTTAAATCTATTACTAAAACAATTTTGCAGGCTCAGAATTTTTTATCAACTTATGAGGACTGTTTGAAACCGGAACAAAGAGATATGCTTAGAGCTTATGTACAAATTCCTTATGTATCTTACATTGGTAAGTTGCTTACCATTTTTCGTTTTAAACTTTTCAAGCAGAATTTTCTGAGAAACCTTGGTTTTTTGTGGTATTTAAGATATGTAAGAGAGGATCTCTATGATATCTGTAATAATTCCAACATATAATGCAGAAAAATACATAGGAAGGCTTCTTGATGCTCTTGGTAATCAAACTATAAAACCAGATGAGATTATTGTTGTAGATTCTTCGTCTTTGGATAGGACAGTAAATATTGCTGTTTCAAAGGGGGCACATGTTATATCTATTCCGAAAGAAGAATTTGACCACGGAAGCACGCGAACATTAGCAGGGAAAAAAGCTAAAGGAAAGATTCTGATTTACTTTACACAAGACGCTATTCCTGTTGACGAAAAAGCGATTGAATTTTTAACGCTGCCTTTTCGTGAAGATAAAAAGATAGCCGCTACTTATGGAAGACAGATTCCTTATGAAAATACCGATTTATTTGGGAAGCATTTGAGGTTATTTAACTATCCTGAAAAATCTTTTGAAAAAAGTATTGAAGACAGTAAAACCATGGGATTTAAAGTGGCTTTTCTTTCAAATTCTTTTGCTGCCTATAGGAGAGAATGCCTTGAATCTGTAGGATGGTTTCCAGAAAATATTATATTTGGAGAAGATTCTGTTGTTGCGGCTCGTTTACTGATGAAGGGGTACAAAATCAAATATGTTGCGGAGGCAAAGGTTTATCACTCACATTCTTATTCTGTAATTCAGGAATTTAGAAGATATTTTGATGTTGGTGTATTTCATAAAACGCAATTTTGGATGTTGGAAACATTTGGAAAACCGGAAAAAGAGGGTATTAGATATGTTAAGTCAGAACTGAAATTTCTTTTAGATAATGGAGCTTTTCATCTTTTACCCAACTTTTTTTTTAGGAATTTTGCAAAGTATCTTGGATATAAAATGGGATATAATTTTGATAAGCTACCTGTAAATATAAGGAAAGCTTTTTCTATGAATAAACATTTTTGGAATAAATGTAAGGAGAAACAGTAGATGCTTTCACATATTGTAGAGGCTGGAATTGTACTATCTGTTGCAGGTTTTTTAATTGGTTTTCTTTCGGGTCTTTTAGGAAAGGGTGGGGGGATGTTATTTGTACCCACATTTTGGGTTATCTTCCCGCTTTTGGGTATTTCTGAAAGTATAGTTCCTAAATCTGCCGTTGCAACATCTCTCGCCTGTATGACAGTAACTTCTGGAACATCTGCCTGGCAGCATATAAGAAAAGGATTTTTAAAGGGAAAACTTTTCTTTTTTCTTGTTTCTGGGGCATTACCGGGTGTATTTTTGGGAAGTGCATTAACGGCTGAGTTTCTGTCACCCCAAACGACAAAGGTGCTTTTTGCCATCTTTCTTATTTTTATGTCTATCAAGCTTTTGAAGGGTTCAGATAGCAAGAAAAAAAAGGAAAAAGTAAATTATAGGACGGTATTTTTAACGGGTATTGCT
>NZ_JALVIW010000086.1:0-2823 GCF_027028515.1 Desulfurobacterium sp.
CCTGTAGATATCCTTGAAAAACCTGCCAGGTTAACCAGCAATGAGTTTTACACAATGAAATCTAACGTATTTCACACTTACAGAATTCTATCCAGATTTATTGGAGACAAAGACATCGTAGAATGGGCTTCCTATCATCATGAGAAACTTAACGGTAAAGGTTATCCATTCAGGCTGAGAGCAAACAGGATCCCTCTAGGTTCTAGAATAATGGCAGTTGCCGATATATTTACAGCATTAACAGAAGATAGACCCTACAAAAAATCTCTTTCAAGCAGAGAAGCTATAAAAATTCTCATACATCTCGCAGAAAAAGGAGAGATAGACAGCCAAACAGTTAAAATTTTGGAGAAGAACTTGAAATTTATAGATAGAAGCCGAAAAGTCTCCCAGGAAAAGGCAGCGAAATTTTACAGAGAAATAAGAAACAATCCACTACTTTACGAATAAAAAAAGAAAACCACCATTAGCTTAAATAAAATTACAAAATAATCATTTGGAAAAGAAACAATTCTTAAAAGAAACATCTGAAAGGTCCCACTCTTACTTCAACCATCTAATCCTGAGTATGGATGGAAAAAACATGCATATCCAATGTAGGGAGATCATCCACTTTCTCAGCTGGATTTGAGAGAAAATTTCGTGTAAAATTCCTGTATCATTTAGTTATATGTTTATTATCGTCTCTTATTAGTTAATTCTTTGGAGGTGAACATCATGGCTGCAGAAGTGGAACTGAACAGCCTGAAGAAAAAGGTTGAAGAAAGGGAATTAAACGCCGGAAACGTGTTCATGGCTTCATTCCTGGCAGGGCTTAACGAGCTGGGAGTCCTCAACCAGGGAGTGGTTAACATTAGCAGCAGCTACGCGGGAGAGGTACTATCCCGGTATGCCATTGTTATGGGATTCAAAATAAGTCCAGATACCTCCCCAGAAGAACAGATAAGAGAAGCCATCAACTTCCTCAACGAGAATCTCCAGATAGGAACACTGTCTGTTGAATTTTCAGAGAACCACTTTCTACTGAAAATCTCTTCTTCAAAGTGCAGGTTCTGCCCTAAAGGTGTCGGAGGAGCAGAGCTTGAGGGAACGTTATGTCCATTCCCGAAACTAATAGAGAAATTCTTATCAGAAACCTGCCACGTTAACGTTTCGCTAATCCCAGAGGGTTTGGAAAACAGAGTTCTTACCAAACAGGAGGGTTTCTGTATTATAAAGTACTCCTTAGAATCTAAGTAATTAACTATCGTTTGGTGGCTACTCGTTCACCTGGAGTACTGTGCTGTCTATTATGTTTTTCGCCTATTGACAAATTTATTAATAGCTCTATTATTTCCAGATAGGATAACCTAACACAAACTGGAGGAGGTATCATGGATCCGAAGTTTGCCTACTGGCACGGAATCCCCAGGGAAGAGATAGAGTGGAATCCAACAATCGATGAAAGCAAGTGTACTGGCTGTGGAATGTGTTTCGTTAGCTGCGGAAGAAAAGTGTTTGATTATGACTGGGAGAGGCAGAAGGCTATAGTTGCAAGGCCGCTCCAGTGTATGGTAGGCTGTACTTCCTGTCAGGTGTGGTGCGTTTTTGACGCAATCAGCTTCCCTGATCCCCAGTACGTAAAGAAACTGATAAAAGAAAAAGGTATACTGAAGAAAATAAGGGAAAAGCTGCAGGAAATAAAGAATAGTCAGCAAAAGTAAATACGCCAACACCTTTCAATAGGAGGCAGCTTTGAAGAAAACTCTTGGCCTCTTGGCTATTTTCCTCCTGGTAGGAGGAACTTCTCATGGAATTACACTGGAACAGGCAGAGGAGCTGGCTATAAAGAACTACCCCAAGGTTCAGGAATTCCAGTATCTGAGCAGTAGCTCTCAAAGAGAAGCAGAAGCAGTTAAGAGAGAACGCTTTGGAACTCTAAACCTCATATCTTCCTACACAACTTATAACAAAAACTTCTCATTTGTACCCCTATACTTCATGCCAAGTCTTAAACATCCCCCTTACTTTGACAGCAGAAAACTGGTTTACGGTATCAGCTACACAGTTCCCCTCTACCTGGGGGGAACTATCTCAAAAAGTGTAGAGATAAACAAACTGAAATCAGAACTCTACAGCAACCTGAAACGGGAAACCGAGTGGCAGTTAAAGTTTAACGTTGATTCCATCTACCTCAACTACCTGAAATTGAAGGCAGTGGAAGAAGCTCTGTTGCAGTATGAGAAAAGCCTTAAGAAACTGAAAGAGGACGTTTCAGCGGGAGTAAAGGCAGGAAAGTTTGCAAAAGTTGACCTGTTAAAAGTCGACTATTCACTGAAGGACGTAGAAGCCCAGATTGAAGAGACGAGAAAAAACGAAGATACTCTCAAAACTGCTCTGGAAACCCTCACCGGAATTAAGGTAGACAGAATAGAGCCGTACAACGTTCTCTACAGGCCGATAAACCTCAACCCTGAAAAGCTCTACAGAACAGCCCTCCAGAACAACAATCTTCTGAAAACAAAGAAAACAAAAGTAAAAGTGGGCAGAAAATCCGAAGAGCTGGTTGAGGCCAGGTATGGACTAAAGGTCTCCATAGATGGCATCTATACGAGAAACTACGGTTTTGATACCGGTAAAAACGTCGGTATAGGTTCGTTGTCTGTAAATCTTTCCTACCCTCTCTTTGAGTGGAACAGGAAAAAAGAAGAGCTAATGGCGAAAAAACTGGAAAGACTCTCGGCTGAAAGAGAATTAAAAGAAGCAGAACTCCAGCTTAAAAGGGACATCACGAAGGCAGTAAACTCCCTGAAGGCCATACAGTCTAACATTGAAGCGTACAGG
>NZ_JALVIW010000087.1:0-2822 GCF_027028515.1 Desulfurobacterium sp.
AAGCATTTTCCTTGCAAGTTTTGAAAGCTCAAGTATGTTGCCGCTATCAAGTCTTATGCCTCTTAAAGTGTAGCCCTTTTCTTTTAATTCCAGAGCAACTTCTATTGCTTTCTCAATGCCTTTCACTGTGTCATAAGTATCAACAAGAAGAATAGATCTATCGGGAAACGTTTTAAGATAAGCTCTGAAAGCTTCTTCTTCTGTCTTAAAACTCATAATAAACGAGTGAGCCACGGTGCCAACAACCGGAATGCCGTAGATTTTTCCGGCAAGAACGTTGGAAGTCGATGAAAAGCCTGCTATATAGGTACTTCTTGCAACCTTTATCCCAGCATCCTTACCGTGAGTTCTTCTGAGAGAAAAGTCTGAAAGCACCTTACCCCGGGAAACCGAATAGACCCTCGCTGCCTTTGACGCAATCAGTGTGCTTATGTGAGTCATATTCAGAATGGCTGTTTCAAAAAGCTGTGCCTCATAAATTGGCGCTTCAACTCTTAAAACAGGTTCGTGAGGGAAAAAGGGCGTCCCTTCGTCCATACTGTAAAGGTTTCCCGTAAAGCGAAATTCCTTCAAAAAGTCTAAAAACCAGTCAGGAAAAAGGTTAAGAGAATAAAGGTAATCTATGTCATCCTTTGAAAAGGAAAAGTTTTCAAGGTAATCAACAACATCCTGAAGCCCTGCATATACAAGGTAGTTTCTCTTTTCAGGAAGAACCCGGGTAAAAAGTTCAAAAGAGGCAACCTCTTTCTTCCCGTTATCAATATAAGCACACATCATTGTAAGTTCGTAAAGATCTGTAAGCAGCGTTTCAGTCATTACTTTTCCTCCATTACCTGCTCCTTCTGACACCAACTTTCTGGCAGTAATCTCTTATCGGACATATACTGCATTTAGGAGAAATCGGATGGCATATATGCTGGCCCAGGGCAACAAGAAGTTCATTAATAATCTTCCAATACTTCTTGGGCAACTTTTTTCTCAGAGCAAATTCTGTCTCTTCAGGTGTTTTTGTTTTAACGTAACCAATCCTGTTCATTATCCTGTGAACATGAGTATCAACACAGATACCCGGCTTGTTAAAACCAAGCGTAACAACAAGGTTGGCCGTTTTTCTGCCAACACCTTTAAGCTTCAAAAGTTCATCAAGAGAATCAGGAACCTTACCGTCATATTTTTCAATAAGTGTTTTACATATCTCTTTTATCGTTTTCGCCTTGTTTCTGTAAAAGCCAACAGGATAGATAAGCTCTTCTATCTCCTTTTCGGAAAGTTTAACCATATCGTAAGGATTGTTGGCCTTTTTAAAAAGCCTTTCTGAAGCCCTTGCCGTTACTTCATCCTTTGTTCTTAAACTGAGTATCGTTGAAATCAGAATTTTAAAAGGATCTCTATCGTGCCGGGACATTAAACTTACAACAGGAACATCCCACTTTTTGGATTCCCTCTTAAGGATTTCGACTATCTTATCTATATCAATCTTTTTAAGCCTTTCTGCCACTATCCTCCCTCACAAACCTGTAAAGTTCAATAAGTTCCTCAACAAGCAATGGAAAATCCTTTAGAGGAACCATGTTTGGACCGTCTGAAAGGGCGGTTTCGGGATCCGGATGTGTTTCAAAAAAGAGACCATCAGCACCAACAGCCACAGCAGCTTTCGCAAGATAAGGAACAAACTCTCTATCCCCGCCAGAAGCAGAACCGAGTCCTCCGGGTTTCTGAACAGAATGGGTGGCGTCAAAGATAACAGGAACACCAAAAGATTTCATTATGGGAATACTTCTAAAATCAACCACCAGATTATGGTATCCAAAAGTCGTCCCTCTCTCCGTCAGAAATATCTCTTTCGCTCCTGATTCTCTCAACTTCTCAACAACGTTTCCCATGTCCCATGGAGCCATAAACTGCCCCTTTTTCACATTAACCGGCTTACCGGTCTTTGCAGCGGCAACAAGAAGGTCTGTCTGGCGACACAGAAATGCAGGAATCTGGATGTAATCAACCACACTACCGACAGGTTCTGCCTGATATGATTCGTGAATATCCGTCAATACAGGCAAATCAAAAGTTTCTTTCACCTTTTCAAGCATTCTCAATCCTTTATCAAGCCCAGGACCTCTGTAGGAACGGATAGAACTCCTGTTTGCCTTATCAAAAGAAGCTTTAAAAATAACTTTGCACTCAGGGAAAAGCTTCTGAGTCTCCTTAACAACTTCAGCAACCTTAAAAAGAATCTCTTCTGTCTCTATAACGCAAGGACCCGCGATTAAAATCATCTCTTCTCCCCTATTCGTCTCTCTGTGGTAAAACGGGTATAACCCGGCTATCTATTGAAGGAAGCGCCGTCAAAGATTCAAGAAACACTTTTATGCGCCATGCTTCAACATCGGTGAGTTTTTCATCCAGCATTTTGTCCGCCATAACTTTTACCGCAACATCCAGCCTTCTTACAGAACCGTTGTGAAAGTAGGGAGCAGTTAACGCAACGTTTCTCAAAGGTGCAGTCCTGAAAGCATTTTTATCAGTATCATTTCCGGTAACCTCGTAACGTCCCGGGTCATCATCTATCTTAAAAACATGAAACTTATTGTCTGTAAGCATAGGACCATAATGGCAGGATATACAACCTTTTTCAATGAAGAGATTCATCCCCATCTTGGCATCATCAGAAAGAGCTTTAATATCACCGTTAAGAAACCTGTCAAAAGGCGAACCAAAAGTATTCAAAGTTCGGACATAAGCAGCTATTGCCTTTGCTATGTTATCAAAGGTTACAGGATCTCCTTCATCGGGAAACGCTTTCCTAAAAAGCGCAACATACTCAG
>NZ_JALVIW010000088.1:0-2819 GCF_027028515.1 Desulfurobacterium sp.
TACCTACACCGTGGAAATGGAAGAGCCCGAAGAGCAGGTTGAAAAGAAAGAAAAACCTGTTCTCGGTTATGTAGCGATAGCATTAATAATACTTGCTCTGCTTATACTGATTTTCTAACGTTAGATTAAAGGGAGGAAAAAATGGCTATGGACAAGCTTAATCAGATAGCTGAAAAGTTAAACTCCAAAATCGGAATTGGTATAGGAGTAGGTTTTGTAGCACTTGCTCTTCTTATAGGGGGTGGTGGGAAGAAAGAAGAACCTCAAAAACCCAAATCCGAAGTAAAAGTTGAAAAGAAACAGAAAGAGGTTCAGAAGAAAAAGGAAAGTGAACTTCCACCGATTCCTGCAACCAAGCCAAAACCTGCGTCTAATAACAGTAGTGTAAAACTTCCACCTGTATCACAGAATGAAACGGAAACGAATAAGAAAGAAAGCGAGACGACACTTCCACCGATCCCTGCAACTACTTCTGCAACTAATTCAGAGGTAGAACCTATTAAATCTGCTGTGGTTAAAAAAGAAAAGGAACAGAAAACTTCTACCACTACCGGTAAAAATGGTCAAGAATCTGGCAAAAAAGAGTCAAAGCCTGTAAAGAAGCAGGTAGAATCTAAAAAAGAACATAGTAAGCAGAAAGCCGTAAAAGAGAAAAAAGTATCTGTCAAGAAGCATACTGTTAAAAAACATACACACAAAGTCAAGCACAAGAAAGTGGCACACAAGGTTCACAAAAGAACCGTCAAACCTGTTAAGAAGACTTCTACCTGTGAATGTATAACCGGTATAGCCACAAAAGAGGATTTCCTAAAGAAAATAATCTACACTAACCACAACAGGGGAATTGTCTGCTATGGATATTCAGATTGCAGGCTTGTATTAAACCTGAAAGAGTACAAGCCTGAAGACGTGATAGGTAAAAGGTTTAAGGTTGAAAAGGTTACTTTAGACGGTGCAGTTATAAAAGACCTGCAAACTGGAAAGGTATATACTATAAGGGATTATGAAATTCTCGGAGGCCAGAAGTGGGCGTATTAGAAAGGCTTTTCTGCACTTTAAGGGGAGATAAGCCTTTAGTTATAAGAAAGATCAACCCTTTTTCGGTTGAGATACCTTCGGGGTTCAAGGAGTTATACGGCTACAAGGTTTTATCGGGAACGGAAAGAGTTCTAACACTTGGAGAGGATACGATAGAGAAGATAAGTGCGTTCAAGGGAACGGAGCCCAATAGATATCTCTATTTCGTAATAGCAAGGGATAGAGAGCCGAAAACCGGCCTTTTCAAGACTGATATTTACATGTTCGGCCACGAGCCGGCCTTTCTTGATCTAACTGCAAAAACTCTTGGAGAGAAAAAGTTTCAGAAGTTAAAGGGATACGAAATAGCAAACATACTAACCAACCTTGCGTTTGTGAAAAACAGGCTTTCTATTACTCCACAGAGAAAAATAATTGAAATGAACAACTATTTCTCCGAAAAGGACTTAGGGCCAACACAGGAAAAGTCCTACAACATAATGAAAGAGCTTGACTGGGAAAACATAAAGGTTTACTGGGGAGGAGAGTACAAAGGAACGCAGGTTGATTGGGATACCGTGTTGAGCCTGCCGTGGACTGGAGTGCTCTACATTACCATAGATGTAAACGACCAGAGTTTTTCAATTAAGAAAAAAAGAGAAAAAAGCATTCAGGACGTTAAAACCTTTGCCGAAATGCAGGAAAACATTGAAAAAGGGACGAAAGATTATGTCGGTATAAGCATAGCTTTCTACACAAGAGATGAAGATGTTGAAGACTACATAATAAACCTGTTCTACGCATTAGGTTTCGTGCCTCTAAAGAAAAACTACGGAATTGAAATGCTTGTAAGAGGAACGCCTCTGCTTTACAAGGACTTTGATTTCTTCTTCCAGACGACTCCGCTTCTGGCTGAACAGTACGGAATCTACCAGTTTACCAAGAACGTTATGCCGAAAGAGGTCGGCATATACGGAATGGACAGGTTTGGTTCTTACGTGGCATACAATATCTTTGAAGAAAACGAAAACGCCCACTGTGTAATAGTTGCCCCACCCGGTTCCGGTAAATCGGTAGGAATTCAAAAAATGGTAACTACTATACTTAAGGTAGATATTGAGAAGCTCATCAACGGTGAGGCACAGGACATAGAGAACGTAAGAATCAGGCACATAGACAAGGGCTTTTCCGCCGAGCTTTTCTACAAGCTGTTAAAACTCCGTGGATTTAAAGTTGACATAATGTCTCCGAGGCCGTCTGAAATAGCGTTTAATCCGTGTGAGATTGAAAGTGAAGAGGACTACGAATTTTCGGAACAGATAATAAACCTGTGTCTTGAGGCCATAAAGCAGGAACCCTTAAAAGGATTTGAAAGCTCATTCTACAAGAGAGCACTCAAGATAGCTAAAGAGAGCGATATAAGAAAAACCTACTACTCTAAAACGATAAGCTCACTTAACAAGATTGAACCTTTGAAAGACGTGGTTCAGGAACTATACAAGAGGGGATACACGGATAGAGATATAATAGGTGAAATAAAAGAACCCGAATTTTCGTTCCTCTTACAGCCTGTTCTTTCGGATGTGTACAGGGTGTTGAACGACTGGGACGTTTCAGGACTGACAAAGAAAGAAAGGGAAGAACTTGACAGCCTGATAGCGAAGATAAACGCTCTCTTGCAGGAACCTATGCTGAACATACCAGCCAAGATTTCGTTTAAAAACACGCAGATATTCTACATGGATTACGAGTTCTTAAGGGAGAGTAAGTTCTTTGCTCCCATAATGCTTACGATTCTGAAA
>NZ_JALVIW010000089.1:0-54983 GCF_027028515.1 Desulfurobacterium sp.
GCCGGGACGGCTGGAGGAAATCGCACCAGACATCTACATAGATTACGCCCACACGCCGGACGCACTTGAAAACGTCCTTAAAACACTGAAAGAAATATACCCGCACAAAAAACTCACGGTAGTTTTTGGATGTGGCGGAAACAGGGATAAGCAGAAAAGACCCCTCATGGGGAGAATCGCATCGAAGATCGCCGATAGAGTTATAGTGACAACAGATAACCCCCGATTTGAAAATCCTGAAGAGATAATCAAAAATATCTTAAAAGGCTGTGACTTGAAAAAAACAAAAGTTATTCCCGATAGAAAAAGTGCCATAGAAACTGCAATAAAGGAAAGCAGTGGTATTATCCTTATAGCAGGCAAGGGACATGAAGATTACCAGGAAGTTAGAGGAAAAAAATACCACTTTAGCGACAAAGAAGTAGCGTTAGAGGTGATAGGTGAAATTAAAAGAGATAGCTAACATAACAGGTGGAACTATCAAAGGAAACTTAAACGTTAACGTTGAACGGTTTGAATTTGACTCAAGAAAGGTTACGGAAAAAACGCTATTCATACCGCTAAAAGGAAACAGGGATGGCCACAATTTTATAGACGACGCCGCAAAAAGAGGCGCTGCTGCGACACTATCAGAAAAAGAATTAAAACCGATACTCCCCACGATCCACGTTGAAAACACGATGGAAGCTTTCAAAAAAATTGCACTTCACAAGCGAGAAATTTTTAGCGGAAACGTCATAGGCATAACAGGAAGCGTCGGCAAAACAACCACTAAAGAACTTCTTACCTACGTTTTATCCAAATTTTTCACCGTCCACTCAAACGTAGAAAGCTACAACAACCTTTTAGGGATTACCCACACTCTCGCTAATTTGAAAAAGTGCAGCGTGTACATTCAAGAAATAGGGACAAACAGTCCCGGGGAAGTGGCGACTCTAACAGAAATGGTGAAACCACACATTGGTGTAGTAACTGCAGTAGAACCGGGTCACCTTGAAGGATTTAAAACATTTGAAAATCTACTAAAAGAAAAGTTTTCACTGATCGAAAATACAGAAGTTAAAATTGCACCATCACATCTTGCAAAAGAGAAAAACATTTTAACTTTTGGCAAAGGTGGCACTGCAGAAATTATAGAAGCACATTTTTATCCAGAAAAAACGCTATTCACAGCGAAAATCAACAGTAAAACGGTAAACGGTCAGGTAAACATCCCGGGAAGAGGCATACTAAACGCAATTTTAATAACACTGCTGATTGGAAACGTTCTGAACATCCCACCCGAAGAGATTGTGGAAATTGTGAAAACTTTTAAACCACCAAAGTGGAGAATGGAAATTGTAAAGTTCGGCAGTATAACTCTGATACGGGATTACTACAACGCCAATCCTGCATCAATGAAAAATGCGATAGATGTTTTATCCCTCTACGAAACGCCAAAGGTTGCGGTATTAGGTGAAATGTTAGAACTTGGAAGCCACTCTGAAAAGCTTCATAGAGATATAGGCAAATACCTTTCGGAAAAAGGCATAGAAGAAGCCCTATTTTTTGGTAAAAACAGCGTTTTCTACCTTTCAAATTTCAACGGCAGAGGTTATCATTTTAATAACAGGGACGAATTTTTACAGTTTTTAAAAACCTTTGATTTCAGCGGGAAAACCGTTCTTATAAAAGGTTCCAGAGGGAACAAACTTGAAGAAGTTGAAACCATAATAAGAGAGAGGTTCCAGTGATAGTCGTTCTTAAAGGTGGACCTTCCCCGGAAGCGGAAGTTTCAAGAAAAAGCGCAGCTGCCGTAGTAAAAGCATTGAAAAAGTTAGGATATGAAGTTTTAGACCTTGAATTTGACGAAAATGCTGCAAAAAACCTAATAGAGCTCAAGCCGGAAAGGGTGTTCATAGCCCTACACGGTGTTCCCGGTGAAGATGGTTCCGTTCAGGGACTTTTAGAAAGTTTAGGAATACCTTACACAGGATGCGACGTTGAATCAAGCGCCATTTGCATGGACAAAGACGCAACAAAAAGATATCTTAAAAGCTTTGGCATTCCGGTACCTGCAGGAGAAACTTATTTCTCAAAAGAGGAAGTTGACTGGATGGAGATACCGTGCGTCGTAAAACCGGCAAGAACAGGCTCAACGGTAGGCATATCTGTCGTTAAAACAGAAGAAGAGCTTGAAAAAGCAGTTGAAATTGCATTTAAGTATGACACAAAAATTCTCATTGAAGAGTTTATAGAAGGGAGAGAACTTACAATCCCGGTGCTGAATGGAAAGGCTCTTCCAATCGTTGAAGTTATCCCCGAAGGAGGTTTTTACGACTATGAAGCAAAATATAAAAAACATACAACAAAATATGAAGTACCTGCCAGAATTCCAGAAAAAACAGCTAAAAAAATAAATAAGTTGGCTGAAAAAACATTTCGCATTTTAGAATGCCGCGGAGCCATCAGGATAGATCTCAGACTTGATGAAATGAATGTTCCGTACATCCTTGAAGTTAACACAATTCCCGGCATGACAGAGAGAAGTTTACTGCCAAAATCTGCCGCTGCTGCCGGCATAACATTTGAAAAACTGATTGAGGAAATCCTAAAAGGATGAAGAGGCCACTATTTATAATTTTCTTTATATTAATTCTACTTTCCGGTCTAATCCTCTTCATCTATTCACCAATGAAAATTGAAAGGGTCAGAATAAAACTTGACAAAAATCTATGGGGAAGCAAAATAACAGATATGCTGACCGGACAGATATTAATAAATTCTCCCTATGATGAGAACAAAATAAAAGATTTGACTTCTTTTATAAGCTCACTTCCCTGGGTAAGAAAGGTAGATATCTCTTTTATCAAAGGAACTTTAACAATCAATATTGAAGAAGAACCTGTAAAGTTATGTATCATCTCTAAAAACGAGGCCTTTAACGTGGGAGAAAATGGTTACATCCTCGGAAAGGATAAAAAACTCTGTTCCCAAAATCAAACCTTTTTTTACAAAGGGAAAACTCCTTTTTTTATAAAGGACTCTAAAGGATTTCCAAAAGTTACGGAAAATATCTTACTTGAAATTTCCCTTATAACTCAATACATTTCATCTAAAAATCCCATTAAAGAGAAACCGGAAATTTTACTGACAGATACAGGTATAAAATTACTTTACCCCCAGCATAAAATAATCGTTTTCCTTGGAAACGGTGAAAATAGCTGGCAGAATTTCCAAAAATTGTTTAAAATTCTATCCAGGCCATATTCCGGCTACTACGATTTAAGATTCTCAGGCCTTCTGATTGAGAAGGGGAGGAAAAATGATTGAAGAAAAAATCCTTACCATAGATTTAGGAACAAGCTACATAAGGGCCACACTTGGTGTTATAGACAGAAAAGGCAACAAAAAAATAATAGCTATGGCATCTGTTCCTTCAAAAGGAATTAAAAGTGGAAACATTTCAAGCGTTGTATCGGTTAAAGATGCCCTTAATGCAGTTCTTAACAAACTCAAGATAGAAGCCTCTACCACACTGCCAAATGAAGCTTACGTTATCATTTCAGGTACCCACACACTCAGCTACAAAATAGAGGCAAAGATAAACTTTCCCGGTATTCAAACAATCCAATTCAAGGATGTTAATGATCTCAAAAACAAAGCAGAAAGGGAACTTATGGAAAAAAAAGGCCCACCCGTAAAACAACATTATGAAACAATGCACATAATACCCCAAGAATTTATAATAGAAAATCTTACCGGCATCCAAAATCCTGTCGGACATAGTGGAAGAGAACTTGCAATGAAAGCCCTCATCGTTCTTGTAACAAAGCACACAAAAAGAACGATAGAAGAACTCTTAAAAGATTGCGGGATAAAACTTAATGGTCTGATACTGCAGTCCCTTGCAGCCTTTTACGGAATAAAAGGCAAGGAAAACATCTACTTTAACAACAACCTTTTTATATACATGGGAGCAGGTACCACTGAATACTTCTACTTTAGAGAAGACAAACCTGTTTTTAACAAGTATATCCCTGACGGTGGAAACGACATAATAAAATTCATAATCAGCAAGTTGAAACTTAACAAGAAGGAAATCGAAAAGTTATTTTTTGAACATGGAAGCGCATACGCACTTAAAGTTCCTCAAAACGAATACATCACAATTTCTATAGGTGGCAAATTGGCCAAGCTTCCAAAAATTGTAATTCCGGCTCTCGTACAGATAAGACTGCGAAAAATTTTAAAAGACATTAAAACGGAGCTTGAAAACACTGATCCATCAATGGTAGTTAATCTCAACAAAATCTATCTCACCGGAGGACTGGCCAAACTTAAGGATATAGACGTCCTTACAAAAAAAATCTTTAAAGCACCTGTAGAGATATGCAGCCCCGATTACAACGTTACGGATCTCTCACTAACACCTGTCATCGGAGCTATAAACTACATAGCTGCAACAAGAAAACCGGAAGGAAAACTCTTCGAAGTGAAAGACGATATAATTCCAAAAAGCCACGAAGCAGGCGTGTTTGGTTGGGTAAAAAGGCTTATTGATCAACTAATATAGAGATGACAAGAACACAAAGTGGAGGTTTTAGATGTTTGACATAGCAGAAGAAAGCTTCTTAGGACCAGTTATAAAGGTAATAGGTGTGGGAGGCGGTGGTGGCAACGCCGTATCACGAATGTTTGAGAACGGTATAGAAGGTGTTGACTTCGTCGTTGTTAATACAGATGCCCAGGTTCTTTCAAAATCACCAATACCTATAAAAGTTCAAATAGGTGAGAAGTTAACAAAAGGGTTAGGCGCCGGTGGAAAGCCTGAAATCGGCGAGCAGGCGGCACTTGAAGACGAACCAAAAATAAGAGAGGTCCTTGAAGGTGCAGATATGGTGTTTATCACCGCAGGAATGGGCGGTGGAACAGGAACAGGTGCAGCACCAATAGTTGCAAAAATAGCAAAAGACATGGGCATCCTCACTGTTGGCGTAGTGACAAGACCTTTCGACTTTGAAGGAAGAAAACGCCACGAATACGCAGAGCAGGGCATAAGAAGACTGAAGGAGTTTGTTGATACACTTATGGTTGTTCCTAACCAAAAACTTTTAACAGTTGCACCAAAAGATATGAGTATACTTAACGCATTTAAACTTGCAGACAACGTTCTCTACCAAGCTGTTAAAGGCATAACAGAAGTCATAACAAGACCTGGACTCATAAACCTTGACTTTGCAGACGTAAAAGCTGTAATGCACAGCGGTGGTTACGCGTTGATGGGAACAGGTGAAGCAAGTGGAGAAGACAGAGCACTTACAGCTGCAAGAAAGGCAATTGATAACCCGCTTCTTGAAAACGTTCAAGTTGAAGGAGCAAGCAGAATTCTTGTAAACATAACAGGTGGAACAGATCTTACACTTGACGAAGCTTACGCTGCTGCAGGACTTATTAAAGAGAGAGCAAAGAGGGATGATACAAACTTCTACTTTGGTGTAACCCTCGATGAATCCCTTGAAGATTCTATACAGGTTACTGTAATAGCAACCGGATTTGATGAAAAAGGAAGGCCTACATTCCCACCAGGATTCACGGCAGCAACCACTTCCACATCATTTGGAAGTAAAAGAGAACCTGAAGAAGAAATCATAGATTTAAACATTGACATAGCAAGTCTTTTAGAACAACTTAAAGACGAAGAGTGATTGAGTTAAACGCCTTATGTAATCACCTGCAGGTCAAAAAGACAGACCTGCAGGTTTGTCTTATCTATCCGGGCGATGCTTTCTCAGGATTTTCAAGCCTTGCCCTTTCCAACATCTATTCCAACCTCAACGCTATCGACGGTATCTCATGTGATATTGGATTTGGCTCTCACAGGACCAGTTTTTTTCTTGACAAACCTTTTAAAGAGTTTGACATTTTAGCATTCTCAATAACATACGAGGAACATCTATTTGACGTAATAAAAACACTTACAAACTGGAAAATAGAACCGGACAGAGAAAAAAGAGAAGAAGCACCCTTAATCTTTGCTGGTGGTATAGGCGTTTTCTACAATCCCGCTCCCTTCCTGCCGCTATTTGACATAATATACTTAGGCGAAGCAGAAGAGAGAATGGAAAATATATTCAGAAAACTTGCAGGCAAAAAAAATAAAAAACAATTAATTGGAATCATGTCTGAGTTTGACAACATCATCGTCTCTCAAAACTACTCTTTCAAGTACAAAAATGACCGGGTAGAGGACTTTAAAGGCACCGTCAAAAAGATATTCCGGTCAAAAGAGTATTCAAAACGCCTCTCATGCTCCTGCTTCATAACAGAAGAAACCGCCTTCAAAAACATGGTTCTCATAGAGTTAAGCAGAGGCTGTCCTGAAAAGTGTCGCTTCTGTGTTGCCCAGGCAATGGGACTTCCATATAGAGAAAAAGAGATAGAACTCGTAGAAAAAGAAATCATTGCAGCATCAAGAATAACGAACAGAGTTGGACTGATAGGAACAGCTGTAACCGATTACTCAGAAATGGAAAAACTCTACGCTATCCTAAAAAAATACAACATGAAGGCCTCCTTTTCGTCCCTGAGAGTCTCTTCAACTTTAGATTACGTGTTAAAGATAGTAAAAGAATCACGGCAGAAAACGGTAACCATTGCGCCAGAAGCTGGAAGAGAAGAAAAGCGAATGGCACTGAATAAAAAAGTGACAGACCGGGAATTTTTCAAATTCTGCAGGAAACTTTTTGAAAACGGAGTTGAAAATCTCAAACTTTACTTTCTTATAGGAATTCCAAATGAAACAGAAGAGGACATAGAAGCAATAGCCTCAATGACATCAGAATTCAGAAAGATAGCCATGGAATTCTGGAAAGAACGGAAAAGAACAGGAAAGATAAGTTTAAGCGTAAACCCCGTAATACCCAAACCATTTACGCCAATGCAGTGGTTTGGAATGCCACTTAAAAGCCAGATAGACAAAAAGATACGAAACTTAGGAAAACTGATCAAAAAGATACCTAACGTTGAATTCACATTTGAAAACACAAGAAACGCTATTATTCAGGCAGTAATTTCTCGGGGCGATGACAGAATCGGAATAGCAGCAATAAATACGGTAAAGAATAGCCTTAACTTTAAAAGAGCACTAAAAGAGTTAAACCTGAAAATTGACAACCTTTACACGAGAGAACGAGAAAAGGACGAACTCTTCCCCTGGGAAATCGTCGACAGCGGAATAAAGAGAGACTATCTATGGAAAGAGTATCAAAAAATATACACAGGTGAACCTTCACCTGTTTGCTTTAAAGGGTGCAAAGCGTGCGGACTGTGCAAATAATTACCTAAGCTTTATTACAAACCTTCCACAATAGGGACACCTTGTCCTTCCGGGTTCAAGCTCTCTTAAAAGAGAGGCAAATTCTGCAGATGAATAGGCCATACCACACCCTTCACAGACACCAGAAGATATATCAGAAAAGACAAGGCCGTTGTATTTTTCCTTAAGGTTTTCATACTCTCTGCATACATCATCGGGCAACGTTTCTCTAATAGAAAGAGCCTTATTCTCAAGTTCTGAAATCCGCTCTTTCTGCTCTTTAATACTTCTCTCTGTTTCCTTTAACTCTCCTTCCGTCTTTTCAATAGCCTCTTTCAAAAATTTCCTTTCCGTCTTTGACTCTTCAACAAGCTCATCAAGCTCTACCTGCAATCTGGCAAGTTCCGAATTCGCCCTTATTATCTCATCTTCAGTCTTGGCTATCTGTCTGAGAATCTCTTTAAAACTCTTCCTGCTTGTAGCATGTTCCCTCTGTTTTTGAAGCCCCTTTAATCTATCCTGCTTGTAAAGGACAAAATTCTTTAAATCCTCTATCTCTGCCCTGACTCTGTTAATTCTGTCTTCTAACAAAAAAAGTCTTTTTCTAAACTCTTCTTGCTTCTTTAACAGATCTCTTTTTCTTTTCTTTAACTGACTTAAATGATTCCTTTCTCTTAGAATTTCAATTTCAACATTCTGAAGTTCTAAAAGCTTATCAAGAACGGTAGATACGTTCATCGGACACCTCAAACGGCGATTTTTCAGATTCAGCATTGAGGAAAGTTATTTCGGGAAATCGTTCTTTCAAGGCTTTAATAATTTTTTCACTAAAAAGCTTTTCCGTTCCAAAATGACCCGCATCAAAAACGGTAAGTCCTAACATAACTGCAAGTTCAGCATCGTGATACTTCACATCACCTGTAACATAAAACTCACTCACAGCTGCGGCATTCTCAATAAGAGAACCGCCACTTCCGGAGCAGACAGAAACTTTCCTGACAACCTTTTCCGGCTCATAATTGATAACCCTACGAACATCAAGGGGAAGGAAATTACATAACCTCTTCACCAATTCCTTTTGAGGTATTGGCTCAATCTCACCCACAAGACCGTAAGGGGGTACACCCTGTTGAACAACAAGGGGCATTGTATTCTTAAGCCCCATTTTCTCTGCAATAATAGCCGTTGGGCCGAAAGGAGAAACATCAAGATTGGTATGCATCGAATAAACAGGGATACCTTCTTTTATTAGAGTGAGGTAAAACTTTTCTGGAACACTGCTTTCATCAATAAATTTAACAGGGGAAATTGTAACCGGATGATGAGTAATAATCATATCCACCTTTTTTTCCACTGCCTCTTTAACAACAGAATCGCTGATAGATAGTGCAAAAAGTATCCTGTTTACCTCTTTCTCAAAACCTATCTGAATACCGCTGTTATCCCAGGAATCCTGCATTCCTTCGGGAACTACTGTTTTTAAAAATTCAACGACTCTTCTAAATGACGCCATAACAGCCTCTCTACTTCATTCTTCTCTCAAGCTCAACAGCCACATCATCAAGTGTTACACCCTTTTCAACCATAGCTACGAAAAGGTGATAGAGTAAATCTGAGGTTTCATAAACTATCTCTTTCCTGCTACCCGATTTAAACGCAAGTATGGTCTCTATCGCCTCTTCACCTACCTTTTGAAGAATTCTATCCTCTCCTTTCTTAAACAGAGAAGCTGTATAAGAACCTTCCGGGAGCGTTCTCTTTCTTTCTTCAATAATCTCATAAAGCTTTTCAAAAACCTCGCAAAATCTCATCTCTCATCTCCCTCTGCAAGCGTTCTGTAAAAACAGCTCCAGTTTCCTGTATGGCAGGCTACACCCGTCTGTTCAACAATGTAAAGGAGCGTATCCTCGTCACAATCAATCAGAACACTCTTAACCTTTTGAACGTGTCCTGAAGTTTTCCCCTTCATCCACAACTCATTTCTACTTCGGGAAAAGTAATGGGCAAAACCTGTTTTAAGCGTTTCCTCAACAGCCTCCCTATTAGCATAAGCAACCATCAAAACATCCTTCGTTTTGGCATCCTGAACAACAACTGGAACAAGACCGTTTCCCTTATCAAAATTTATCTTCTCTAAAAGCTCTCTATTAACCTTTATATCACACCTCCACAAATATGCTTTCTATTGAAAAGACTATTTTAACCTATTTAATGGTAAATCTACCTGCATCGCTAAAAATTTAGATAGAAATTTTGTATCATAAAGGTTAATTTTCACGAAACCTACATGGAGGTTTATTAAGTGCTGGTAGTCCAGAAATTCGGCGGAACATCAATGGGAAACATAGAGAGGATAAAACACGTAGCTTCGAGAGTGATAGAAGAGAAAGCTAAAGGCAACGATGTTGTTGTGGTTGTCTCAGCAATGGCAGGAGAAACCGACAGGCTGATAAAGCTTGTAAAAGAGATAACACCAGAACCAAACGAAAGAGACATGGATTTTGTCGTCGCAACAGGCGAACAGGTATCTGCAGGACTTCTGTCAATCACATTAAACAGTCTTGGATACCATGCTGTTTCTCTAACAGGATGGCAGGCAGGAATAAAAACAGACACCGCATTCACAAAAGCAAGAATTCTTGACATAAATGTCGAAAGGATAAAAGAACATCTAAAAAACGGAAAAATTGTTGTTATAACGGGATTTCAGGGAATAACAGAAACAGGAGAGATAACAACACTTGGAAGAGGTGGTTCAGACACATCTGCTGTTGCTATAGCCGCAGCGCTTAACGCTGACAGGTGCGACATTTACACAGATGTTGACGGCGTTTACACAGCAGACCCAAGAATCGTCGAAAATGCCCAAAAGATAGATGAAATATCTTACGAAGAGATGTTAGAACTTGCCTCTCTTGGTGCAAAGGTTCTTCAAATAAGGTCTGTAGAATTTGCAATGAAGTATAAAGTTCCGCTTAGAGTCCGCTGCACATTTACAACCGACGAAGGAACGCTCATAAAGGAGGAAGATGAAGAGATGGAAAAGGTCGTTGTAAGAGGCATAGCTCACAATAAAAACGAGGCAAGAATAACCGTAGAAAGGGTTCCTGACAGGCCAGGAATCGCTGCCAAGCTATTTGAAGCCCTTGCAGAAGCTAACATTCCAGTTGATATGATAGTTCAAAACGTTTCTGTTGACGGATACACCGACATATCTTTCACGGTTGATAAAAACGACCTATCAAAGGCAGAAAAGATAACAGAAGCCGTCGCAAAAGAAATTAACGCGAGAGGAGTAATAACAGACGACAGGATAGCAAAGGTATCTATTGTTGGACTGGGTATGAGAAACCACGCAGGTGTAGCGGGAAAGGTTTTCGATACGCTTGCCAAGTACGGTATAAACATCTTAATGATATCAACATCAGAGATCAAAATATCCTGTATCATAGAAGAGAAATTCACAGAACTTGCCGTAAGAGTCCTCCACGAAGCATTCCACCTTGATAAATAACTTTCATTTAAATAATATTAAATATCACCACCCTGGCGGCTTAGAAGCCGCCGTTAAATATTTTCCGCAAGGGGTAAAAAGATGGTCTATATCTACGATACAACTTTAAGAGACGGCGCACAGGGAAAAGGTGTCTCGTTCTCTTTAGAAGACAAACTAAGAATAACAATGGCACTTGACGATTTAGGCATTCATTACATAGAGGGGGGCTGGCCTGGTTCAAATCCAAAAGACATGGCATATTTTGAAGAGGTAAAAAAAATAAAACTTAAGAACGCCAAAATCGTCGCATTTTCATCAACAAAAAGAGCAAAAATTAAGATAGAAGACGACAAAAATATACAAACACTCATAGAAGCTGAAACCCCGGCAATAACAGTATTTGGAAAAAGCTGGGATTTACACGTTAAAGAAGCATTAAGGATACCTCTTGAAGAAAACTTAGAACTTATCTTTGACACGATATCCTATCTAAAAAAATATACAGATGAGGTCTTCTTTGACGCAGAACACTTTTTTGACGGATTCAAAGACAATCCCGAATACTCACTAAAAGCATTAAAAGCAGCAGAAGAAGCCGGTGCCGACTGTATTGTCCTTGCAGACACAAACGGCGGAACACTCTGGTACGAAACAGAAGAAATAATAGAAAAGGTAAAAAAAGAAATCAATGCACCTCTTGGAATTCACGCCCACAACGATTCAGACATGGCGGTGGTTAACTCACTGATAGCTGTTAGAAAGGGCGCCATACAGGTTCAAGGAACGATAAACGGTCTCGGTGAAAGAACAGGAAACGCAAATCTCTGCTCTATCATCCCAAACCTGGTTCTTAAAATGGGAATAGAAGCCATAAGCAGAGAAAATCTCAAAAAACTCTACTCTGTATCACGCCTTGTTTCAGAGCTTTCGAACAGACCTCATCCTGAAAATCTACCATTCGTGGGAGACAGCGCTTTTGCACATAAAGCCGGTGTTCACGTATCAGCCGTTGAGAAAAATCCAAGAACTTACGAACACATCAATCCTGAACTCGTCGGTAACAAACGGCAGATAATGGTATCTGAACTTTCCGGAAGGAGCAACATTATAAACAAGGCAAAAGGGCTCGGCATAGAGCTTTCAAAAGATTCACCAGCCGTTAAAAAGGTTCTTGAAAAGATAAAATACCTTGAGTCTCAAGGATACCAGTTTGAAGGAGCTGAAGCCTCATTTGAAATCCTCCTCAAAGAAGCTCTTGGACAGACAAAGAAATATTTTGAACTTAAAGGATTCAGAGTCCTAACTGAAAAACGGTCTGAAAGTGAAGAGGCCTACGCAGAGGCAACGATAAAGGTTGAAATTCCTGAAGAAATCGCCAAAGAAAAAGGACTTAAAGAGAGAGTTGAACATACGGCTGCAGACGGAAGAGGTCCAGTTGAAGCATTAGACAAGGCTCTGAGAAAAGCTCTTGAAAAGTTCTATCCAAACTTAAAAGAGGTAAAACTCACAGACTACAAAGTTAGAATCCTTAACGAAACTGCCGGAACAGAAGCATCTCCCCGTGTCCTCATAGAATCAACGGATGGAAAAGACAAGTGGGGAACTGTTGGCGTCTCACCTAACATCATTGAAGCATCTTGGCTGGCACTTATAGACGCCATAAAATACAAACTGATGAAAGACGAAGAAAACAAATAAAAAAGGGGGCTTTAAGCCCCCTTTATATCTATTCAAGCTCAAACGCTCTCTCACCGTGGATAGACTTATCAAGTCCATCGTACTCCTGCTCATCATCAACTCTGAGTCCACCGGTGATGACCTTAACAACAGAACCGACAATAAGCGTAACGATACCAGCATAAAGAGTAACAGCAATAACAGAAATAAGCTGAACAACTACCTGATAAGGATTACCAAAGAAAAGGCCTGCTTTCCCGCTCATTGAAGGATTGGCAAAAAGTCCAGTAGCAATAGCTCCCCACATTCCACAGAGACCATGAACCCCAAAAGCATCAAGTGAATCATCATATCCAAGTTTTGGTTTAAGAATCGCAACGCCAAAATAACCAACAATTGCTGACGTAATACCAATGATCAGGGCTCCAATAATACCTACAAAACCTGCCGCCGGTGTAATACCTACAAGTCCTGCAACAACACCAGAAACAATACCAAGAACTGTAGGATGACCGTCTCTCATCCATTCAATAATCATCCATGTGATAGCACCCATAGCAGCAGCTGTATTTGTTGTAATAAGAGCAAGCGCTGCTGACTGATTTGCAGCAAGCGCTGAACCACCGTTAAATCCGAACCAGCCGAACCAGAGAAGACCTACACCAAGAGCTGTAAGAGCAATACTTGAAGGGAACATTGCCGTTTTTCCATAACCTTTTCTCTTACCTACAAGGTAAGCCAGAGCAAGACCTGAAATACCTGCATTGATGTGAATTACGGCACCACCTGCAAAATCAAGGGCCCCCATTTTCAAAAGCCAACCACCGTCACCCCACACCCAATGGGCAATAGGTGCATAAACAAAAATTATCCATAGAGCTGAAAAGATTGCCCAGGAAGAAAACTTCATTCTTTCAATTACAGAACCACTAACAATGGCCACCGCAATACCGGCAAATGCCATCTGGAAAGACACAAAAAGAAGTGCGGGAATCGTTCCAGAAACATTGTTAACACCAATACCAGAAAGGAAGAGATGGTTTAAACCGCCTATAAATCCACCAATATCCTTACCAAAAGCGAGAGAGTAACCTATAACAACCCACACAACACTTGCAACAGCATAAGCTATGTAGCTCATACCAATTGTGTTAAGAACGTTTTTGACCCTTGCCATACCGGCATAAAACATTGCAAGGCCAGCCGGGGTCATCATTACAACAAGAGCAGTAGCAACGAGCAACCACGCGGTATCACCATGATTGATACCGTTACCTGCAAACGCAGGCGTTGAAAGTACCAGCGCCAGCAGCGCACCTTTTAACAGACTGGCTTTTCCTGTCTTCATACCCTTACCTCCTACAAAAGTTTTAAAATCCTGCAAAATGTAGTAAAATTCATATGTCCTTCGCGCTTCAAGGTAAGGGGCATCGGTGCCGCTGCCACGGCACCGATGCCGGACAGAAAAAAGCCAGCGGTAAGTCGGAAGCGGCTTACCTGCTGGCACTCTTATTCAACAATTTTACCCTCCTTTTTTGCCTTTTCATAAGCTGTTGCAGGTACCGGATCTTCAAAATGATAAGCTCTTAAGTGGTGTTCTGTAATGTCAAGACCTTCCTGCTCCCACTCAACAGGAACCCTGAGTCCACCTGCAAAGAACCCTGCAATCTTAGCAGCAATGTATCCTACAACCACGCCGTAAACCAGACAAAGAACTACTGCAACTATTTGCCATCCGAGATTAACACCTCCGAGACCACCAAAAGCTTTCATACCAAATACACCTGCAAGTATAGCACCTGTTGCACCGCCCCCAAAGTGAACAGGGAATATACCGCAAGAATCATCAATTCCGAGTTTTTCAATAAGAGAGAAAACTATAGGCACCTGAGCACCTGCAACAAGTCCTATGACAAGAGCTCCAAAAGGACTTACAACATTAGTTCCAGCGCAGATAGCAACAAGTCCTGCAAGGAAACCGTTAGCTGTTGCAAGAGGATCAAAGTGAGAAACGACCATAGCAGATATAGCACCTGCACACATAGCCATTGTTGTTGTTACAGCAACAAGACCCGAAACATCTTTCAAAAAGATGGAACTACCAACGTTAAATCCGTACCATCCAAAGGCGAGACAGAAAGCACCAAAAATTGCCATCGGAACATCGTGACCGGGAATTGGAACCGGGATTCTTTTTCCATCTTTAATCTTGAACCTTCCAATCCTTGGTCCAAGGGCAATTATGGCACCGAGTCCTATCGCACCTCCAAGAGCGTGAACGTTCAGGCTTCCTGCATAGTCATGGTAAGGAATTATATTGGCACCCCAGGGGCCAAGATGAACCCAGATAGGGTAGAGAAGTCCGGTAACGATTACTGAAAGAAAAACATAAGCAAGGAAGTTTATCCTTTCTGCCACTCCACCTGAAATAATTGTCGCAGTGGTGGCACAAAATACAAGCCCGAAGAACCACTCAGCCATCACAAGACCATTGTGAGAAGAACTTGCTGCAGCATCAAACACATGTTTGTACCATGCAGCCCAGTCACTAAATCCCAATCCGTAGGTAGCGATACAGTAACCGACAAAGAGCCAGAGAGGACCACCGACCATAAAGTCGAGGATGTTCTTCATCATAACGTTGTTAACGTTTTTAGTCCTGGCCTGTCCTCCCTCAAGCATTGCGAAGCCCCACTGCATAATAAACACCAGGGCACCCATTACTACAAGGTAGAAAACGTCTGAAGCATCGGAAAAGTGCTTCAGGTTTTCCACCAGCCCCGAAAGGGAATTCACATTCTGAAACAGTTCGGCTGTCGCCATTTTCCTACCTCCCAATCATAAGTTTATTGTAAGACGGTTTCTCCCCTTTCACCCGTCCTGACTCTAATTGCGTCTTCAACAGGAATAACAAAGACCTTTCCGTCACCAATTCGCCCCGTTCTTGCAGACTCAACTATTACTTCCACAACCTTCTCAACAAGCGTATCCGGAACAACTACAGTTATTCTCACCTTAGGAATAAAGTCAATAACATACTCGGCACCTCTATAAAGCTCAGCGTGCCCCTTCTGCTTACCAAAACCCCTTACCTCTTCAACGGTCATACCTTTCACTCCAATAGCCATAAGAGCATCCTTTACAGCTTCGATCTTAAAAGGCTTTATGATGGCCTCAATCTTTTTCATGCTGTCCTCCAGGCATATTCTGACCTTTCGTAAAGAAAAAAGCAATCTCTATGCCAGAAAGCAGAGGGAACAAAAGATAAGCAGGAGATTATCTGTACCTTAGATGTTTGGAAAAGATGACTCGTTTTTAGACATTTAGAGAAACAAACTGCACTTATTTTGTGCAACAACCATTCTGAAGGCAAGAACCTATATATACAAGAAAATCAAAGAGGAGAAAAAGCCTGAGAAAATTCTCTTTAGAACCAAATTTTACAGAAATTCCATGCATAACAGCGTTCCGGTTCAACCTTCCGTCATCTTCAAAATCAACAAACTTAACCCAGTCAAATACTTGTGGAACCCTTCCATCGCCCGTAAGGTTTTCTGTTATAAGCTTTAAAGCATATTGTATCGTTATAAACTTTCTGTTTCTCTTTCTTATTAGAGACTCTATATCTAACTCTAATGGATTATTCTTAACAAATATTTCCCACACAACTCCTTCTATCTGAACAAAGAGACCGTAAATAGAAAGCTCTAAGAAGCCGGAAAAGAAAGTCTGCAAAATCTCCTCTAAAATGTGATAACGGAAAGTAAGAAAACCAAGATTTCTATAGCTGTTAAACCGCTCCCTCAAATAATGTTCTTTAAGAAAATCTTTGAAAGAATCAAAAGGTCTTCCACCTCTATAAGCTTTTACAGCATAGGGTAGAACAATCCATCCCAATGTTACAAGCTGCCTGACTCTGGAAACAGAACCTGCTTCAACAAGGTAATCAGCAATGGCTTTAGAAAGGAGGACTTCAAGCTCTTTACGCCAATTTTCTATCTTATGCGTCCACTCCTTCTCAACCTTTGCTCTAAAGTAAGAACGAAAAGCCTTCCTTAAAGCATTATAGATGTTTTTGCTTCCTGAAAGGGAAAAGTAGGGCTCAAGGTTGTTCTCTTTGACAATTCTTAAAATTATCTCTTCATGGTTTAACGTCTTAAAATCCCTTCTGGAGAGATTCCCACCTTTCATCTCTTTCAAAAGGGCAAAAAGGAACTCTCTGGCACTCCCTTCCTTCTCCGCCTTTTTAAAAATCTCTTCAGTTACCTTCATTTACATTTCCAGAACGTGCTTTTCAGGCACTATTGCCACAAACTCTCCATCAAAAACGACATCCTCCCCTTTCTTAACTTTAACTATCACCTTATACTTTTTGCCCCTTGATTCAACAACAGAGGCAACGGCCCTTAATCTGTCCCCAACTTTAACAGGCTTCAAAAATCTAACAGAGGCAGCACCTAAAACAACATTGGGGTGGTTAACGGCAAGCATCGCAGCATAATCGGCAAGACCAAAAATAAAACCACCGTGGACAAGGCCCTTCTCGTCTGCCGCCATCTCTTCAGTAACTTCAAGAACAACCTCTGCCATGTTTTCAGCAACTTTTATGGGTTCACCACACAGATGCCTGTTAATCTTTTTGTGAGTATTAATCATCTCTCCTCCCCCAAACGATCTCCCGTTTTCAACCTGTAACCTCTGACAAAGTCACCGGCATTCATCTCTCTCTTTCCTTCAGGCTTCACCTTTAAAACCTTTAAAACACCTTTACCGGTCCCCACATAAAACCCTTCTCTATCAACATCCATCACAACACCAGGTTCACCATGACCTTCAACAGGTAAGGCTTTCGTAATCTTAAGAAGTTTCTCTTTAAAGTGTGTAAAAGCAGAAGGCCACGGCGTAAAAGCCCTTACTTTATTAAATATATTCTCAACATCATCCCGCCAGTCAATTCGGCCATCTTCCTTTTTAATCGGAGTGCAGTAGGTAGCCTTACTATCATCTTGCGGTACCGGTTTTAACTTACCAGAAGCAATGAGAGGAAGAGCCTTAACAAGCAACCTGCCACCAATTTCTGCAAGCCTGTCGTGGAGCGTCTGGGCAGTATCGTCAAGAGAAATGGAAGTCTCTTCCTGAATGTAGATATCACCTGAATCAAGTTTTTCTGTTATCTTCATAATAGTTACGCCTGTTTTCGCATCACCATTTAAGAGAGCAGACTGAATAGGAGAAGCACCTCTATACCTTGGAAGCAGGGAAGCGTGAACGTTCACAGGTGCAATTTTCGGTATCTCAAGAAGTTCTGAAGGAAGAATCTTTCCGTAAGCGGCAACGACTATAAAATCCGGCGAGATTGCTTTTAAACGATCCATCAATTCTTCATTTCTCTTAACTTTCAAAGGCTGAACAACCGGAATTCCATGACTTTCTGCAATAACCTTGACAGGTGGTGCCTTTAACCTCCTCCCCCTTCCAGCCGGTTTATCTGGTTGAGTAACGACCAGAGAAACGTTGAACATATCACTATCAAGTAACCCTTTAAGGGAAGGAACAGCAAAATCGGGTGTTCCCATAAAAACAACGTTAAACTTCTCCATAACCGTCTCCAAAAAAATTTATAACTGATAATTTATCCCAAAATTTGCTTACAAAACAAACTTCTACCCGTTAACCTTCAACCACCTGTCCCTCTCTCTAAAATCGGAAAGAAGTGATTCAACCAAATCCCAAAACCTTTTTCTGGGCAAGAACGTCAAGTGCGGTTGTCGGTTCGTCAAGAATAACGAGGCGAGGATTTAGAACAAGAGCAATAGCAAACATACCCCTCTAACGTTGACTGCCGGAAAGCTCAAAAGGGAAAGAGTTAACCTTCTCAAACAGAAGGTTTATAAAATATAAAATTATAAAATCTAAAAATTCTTTTACTTTACCAAAAAGTTCTTCCTGGGAATGCTTAAGCGTATAAGCAGTAATCTTTTCACTGTTCTTGACTTAAAACCTTTCTTAAGGTAAAAATGTATATGTTCCCATCCCTTAAAATATCAATACTTTTAACAAGTATCGGTTCTGGAATATTAGAATTTGACCTGTAACCATAAACATTTATAACTATATTTCATTTCATATAAATTAGAGCATCACAATATCATATAGCTTTAGTAGATTAATAATTTTTATTTTTCAAGAAATATAACCGCTATATGCTATATCAGGAAAACCTGCAAAGCCACGGAGCAATAATCAAAGCTAATGATAGAGCAACCAGCTTCCTAATTTTTTCTATTTTCTTTTCTATAAAGATTGAATTACCCTCCATAACAAAGAAAGTAATAAATCTAAGTTACCTTAGCAGGTTTTCCTTTTTGCGAAATCAGCCACTTGGCGATAAAAAGTCCTGTTAAAAATCCGCCTATATGGGCAAACCATGCAACACCTGCACCACCAGCCGAAGAGGTAAAAAGAAGGCTTAAAAGTTGCATAATAAACCAAAAAATTATCCAGACATATGCCGGAACAATAATAACATCTATGAAAAAGCCAAGAAAAACAAGTGTAACAATCTTTGCATCCGGATAAAGGATAAAATATGCCCCCAATACACCACTTATTGCCCCAGATGCACCAATCAATGGTGCCACCGAATCGGGATAGGCAAAAACCTGTATAAGAGCGGCAACTATACCGCAGAAAGTATAGAAAAGAAAAAAGGGTATTTTCCCAAAGTAATCCTCAACATTATCACCAAAAATCCACAGAAAAAGCATGTTTCCCAAAATGTGAAAGAAACTACCATGGAGGTACTGATGCGTTATCAAATTACCATAGGGTGTAAAAGGATCTGGTGGTGGAATATCAACACCGTGAGTTATCTCATAAGGAATAACCCCAAAAGCGTGAATGAGATAAATAACATATTTTCCGGCAGCCAATTCATAGAAAAACACAACAAAGCAGGCTACCACCAGAAAAGTAGTGACTACAGGAACTGTTTTACTTTTATTTAGATCTTTTAGTGGTATCACCTGTTACCTTCCCGTGCTTCCAAATCCTCCCTCCCCTCTTAACGTCTCGTCAAGAGATGTAACCTGCCGCATCTCAAGGGGATAGTAACGTCTCGGTATAAGCTGTACCGCCCTCCAGGGAAGCTCCGGCTCTGGTGCTTCAGAATTAACCTTAACAAGAGGAACCTTAATTGTTCCCCTGTAGGTCATATCTATAATACCAACAGAGTTTGCCAGCATAAAACCACTTTTAAATATGCTGGAACGTGGTACAAGGTCAAGATAATACCCCGCAGGCGGCTTAACCTTTATCTTTGTATCAAAGAAATAGACATTTCTTTCTTTCTTTATCAACTCGACAAGGTGAAGATCCCATCCACTATCAGAAACCCTCTTTTTAAACGGCGGAATGCCTCCGTCCTCAACAGCAACCTCTATGTACTTTCTCTTCCACTGAGAACCGAAGAGAAAAGAAAGAAACTTTTCAAAGTGGTAGTTGGAACGCTCTCCGGATGACTCATCATAAATGGCGTGCAGAAAAAGCGTGGCTCCATCACCGTTTAAGAAAAAGCCTTCTTTTGTCTTTACCGGAAAAAACGGTGACAGAACATTTTCCATTTCCTCCTCAAAGGAAGAAATTAGAGGAATAAATACACTCTTGTTTCCCCACACACCACCAGCTTCAAATGCACCCTTAACAAACTCAATGTCAACTTCATCAACGGAAGGAAAGGCAGGAAGGGAAAGAACAAAGTGTTTTTCCTCCCTATTTATCTTACCACCAAATATATCATGAAGTTTAACGGCAACATCCAAAAATCTATCGTCAAAAGCTATTCTTGTCCCTTTTACATATACCCAGCCGGCACCCCAGCTTAACTTACTCACTCTTCATCAACCTCCGGTGCAGAGTAGAAACCTCCGCTCTTCTTCAATTCCCTTTCCTCTTCCTCGTTAACATCTATCCTGCTGAGTTTCGGTCTTCCCATCTGATCAACATCAACAACCTTAACAGGAAGAAGATCACCGACCTTTATCTTTTTGAAAATGTCCTCTTTAAGTTCAGGAGGAAGTTTAGATATGTGAACAAGTCCAACTTTACCAGGAATCATTTCCACGAAGGCACCATAATTTTCAACTCTTGTAACTTTTCCAAGGTAAGTATTACCAACAGCTATATCTCTTGTAACATCCTGTATCATTTTTATAGCCTGCATTGCCGCTTCTTCAGAAGGTGCTGAAACGAGAACTGTCCCGTCTTCTTTTATATCTATCTTAACGCCAGCCTTATCAAGAATCATCTTAATTGTCTTTCCGCCAGGACCTATAAGATCTCTTGTCTTATCAGGATCAATATGAGTTGTAACAATCCTTGGTGCATAAGGTGAAATTTCCTTGCGCGGTTTGCTTATCACAGCATCCATCTTGTCAAGGATAAACATTCTTCCATCCCTTGCCTGCTTTAAAGCCGTTGCAAGAATATCCCTATTTATACCTGTTACCTTCAAATCCATCTGAATTGCAGTAACACCCTTCCTCGTACCTGCAACCTTAAAGTCCATATCACCAAGATGATCCTCATCACCCAAAATATCAGAGAGAACAACAAATTTATCACCTTCAATAATCAGTCCCATGGCAATACCGGCAACCTGAGCCTTTATAGGAACACCTGCATCCATAAGTGAAAGACTTCCACCACAAACAGTTGCCATTGAGGATGAGCCGTTTGATTCAAGAATATCTGAAACAACTCTTATAACATAAGGGAATTCAGATTCGTCAGGAATAACAGGAGCAAGGGCTCTTTCTGCAAGGGCACCATGTCCTATCTCTCTCCTTCCAGGTCCTCTCATAGGAGAAATCTCACCAACACAGAAAGGCGGGAAGTTGTAGTGAAGCATAAATCTCTTCTCTTCACCTGGCATCAAACCCTCAACGAACTGATACTCCTCCGGTGTTCCCAACGTTGTAGTAACAAGAGCCTGTGTCTGTCCTCTCGTAAATAGGGCAGAACCGTGAGCCCTTGGAAGCGTTCCCACCTCTATGGAAATAGGCCTTATCTCATCTGGCTTTCTTCCATCGATCCTTACACCTTTCTCAAGAACAAGCTGTCTAACAAACTTTTTCTCGGCTTCAGCAAAGGCCTCTTTTGCAAGTTTTGCGAGCTCTTCAGGAATATTAAGCTCAACAAACATCTCTTCCCTTAGAGCACGAAGTTTCATTCGCCTTTCGTGCTTGTCAGGAATGGTTATTACAGGCTCTATCCTTTCAATTACCCACTTTTCTATCTTATCTTTGGTCTCTTCATCAAGAGACGGAACAGTAAATTCATACTTTTCTTTACCCACAAGACTTCTAAGCTCTTCCTGAAGCTTTATTATCTTCTTAATCTCTTCATGGGCAAAAAGGATAGCATCAAGGACTTCTTCCTCTGGAACCTCATTTGCACCACCTTCAACCATAACAACAGCATCTTTCGTTCCGGAAACAATAAGGTTAATATCGGCCCGGTGTCTCTCCTCGTAAGAGGGATTAATCACAAGCTTACCATCTATACGGCATACCCTAACGCCGGCAACTGGTTTTTCAAAGGGAATTCTTGAAATGTGAAGTGCTGCTGAAGCGCCATTTATCGCAAGAATTGCAGGATCGTTTTCCTGGTCAGCAGAAATGACAAAGGCTATTACCTGAACATCATTTCTGAAACCTTTTGGAAAGATTGGACGGATTGATCGATCTATAACCCTTGACTTCAGAACCTCTTCATCAGAAGGTTTCCCCTCTCTTTTGATGAATCCACCAGGAATTTTCCCGGCAGCGTAAGCTCTCTCCCTATACTCAACAAGCAGTGGAAAGAAATCTATATCTTCCCTTGGCTCATCAGACATTACCGCTGTGACAAGAACAACTGTATCACCCTGAGAAACAAGAACACTCCCATCTGCCTGTTTGGCCACCTTTCCTGTTTGAAAAACAAGAGGTCTCCCTCCAATTTCACCTGAAACTTCTGTTATTGACATCTGTTTCCTCCTTAAAATACCTTTATCACAATCTATCCATATAAACGGTTATTTTTCTTATTTGTAAAACACATGTATAGTATATCACTAAACCGGAAACGTTCGATAAAGGAATTTTGATGGCTGAAAAAAGAAAAGGGGGCTTTGAAGCCCCCTGGATTACTTTCTTAAACCAAGCTTCAGAACGATATTCTTATACCTGTTAAAGTCTTTCTCTTTCAAATACTTCAGAAGTCTTTTCCTTCTTCCTACCAACTTGTAAAGGGCTCTCTTGTTGTTGTTATCGTGCTTATGCTCTTTAAAATGCTCCGTTAGAATTTTAATCCTTTCAGTAAGAAGAGCTATCTGCACTTCTGGTGAACCGGTATCCTTCTCATGGAAACCGTACTTCTTTATAATTTCTTGCTTTACATCTTTATCTACAGCCATCAAAAACCTCCTATTCTGTTTCACCGGTGGCAAAGGCAAAGTAAAATTTATCAAAGAGAGTACTGTTTGTAAAGGGGCAACTCCTTTTTTCTAAAAAACAAATTCAAGTATAATGTATATTAGCATACCACGACGTTAATGAAAAGTTGGAGGATACTGTGCTTGAATGGATACTGATTGCAATTATTGCCGTTCTTGCATTTAAAGGTGACAGGCTCATAAAGTTAATCAAAAGTTTCAAGATAGCCAAAGAAGAGTTTAAAAAAGGAAAAGAGGGCATAGAAGAAGAGGTGCTGTGCGACGGCAAACCAACGATAAAAGTGGTTAAAAAAGGATAATTCTGCCCTGATAACTGATATAATCTCTCTGTAAACATCTTTCAAACTCCGAGGCAATCATGAAAGACGAGCTCAACCTTCCCAAGAGAGATAACTTCTGTTTTGTCTGCGGTGAAGAAAATCCTAAAGGAATGCACCTAAAATTCAACAGGTATTCAAACAGAGTTGAAAGTACATTCAGTTTAGACAAAATTTATCAGGGATACGATAACATTATCCATGGAGGCATTATCTCTCTTATATTAGACGAAGCAATGGCCTATCTGCAAAGTAAAGAAGAAAGATTCCTTACCGGAAGAATAACTGTCAGGTTCCACAACCCACTGCTGGCAGGTGAAGAGGTAAAAGTAAAAGCATGGATAAAGAAAGATAGAAAGAGAATAAAAGAGACCTGCGCTGTCATGGAAAAGTTAGACGGAACAAAAATAGCTGAAGCTGAAGCCATTATGTTTGTAAGGAAAGAGAAATGAGGTTAATTAAAAATATTGCTTTAGCGACCATTATATTTGGTCTATTCAATACAACGGCAGTAGCTGATACTGCAACGGTGATGATAGACTCTCTATCCGTAAGAACAAAACCAGAGGGAGAAATTGTAGAAACTATAGACAAAAATTCACGAATCCCCGTTTTCAACTATTACAAAAACTGGATAAGAAGCCAAAATGGATGGACTGACAGCGATTTTACAAAATTAGAGGAAAACCTACCTGATGTCCTTTTTACTGAAGAAATAAAAGGGAAATTTATTCTTATCAACAAAGAAAAAAATGGACTGTCAAGAACCGGTAAAACAGTCCTCAAAGCCGGAAAAGTGTATCCCGTTGTAACTCTTAAAGGTGATGTTGCAGTAGTTCAAACAGAAAAAGGACCTGTTTCCTTTTCAACAGACTTTACAACCCTGCTCAGCGGCCAATTCCCGGCAGGTATTCTCATGAAAAACGCCTCTCTAATATCCCCCGAGACGGGAAGAGAAATAGCTTTTATTAAAAAAGGAACCTTCTGCATAAAACTAAAAGACAACCTCTTTTTGGTCAACGGCATTGCCGGAAATCTCGTTCCCATTCATTCTTCCCAAAATTCTTACTTCTCCATATCAACATTGCTCAACAAACTTAACATGGTAATAGATACATTTAACAGTGCACGTGTATCCAGTGCTATTACAGAAAGGCTGGGATACTTCCCAAAAGTTTTGCCTCTCACGGAAAAAGATGTTCGCTCGGTCTCTCTTGAAAACGGGAAAAGGGGCATTTTTGTGGATCTCAGATATCTATTTTATGACTTGGACGGTTCCGAAATAAAGGACAGAAAGACACGTCTTATCCTTAAAAAAGGAAACGAGGTTTTCTGGCAAAAGTTAGCAAAGGAAGTATTTGAATCCTCTTCAAACATAAAATTTGTTCAGCTCAACATACTGAGATTTAATGGGAACGGAAATTTCGCGAAGAAAGGATTTGTGGCTGTTGGCGTAACAGATTACAGAAACGGTATCTGCGACGCTCCACCGGAACAGTTTATGGACAGAACAGAATCGGAACTGAGCGAAGATCTCTGGTTTTTTGCAAACGAAGTCTATGAGAGGGTAGAAAATGGAAATTAAAGAGAGGATATCCATCATAAAAGAAAGAATGGCAAAAGCTGCCGAAAGAGCAGGTAGAAAACCCGAAGAGATAACGTTGCTTGCCGCCTCAAAGACAAGAACCCCTGATGAAATCAGAGAAGCATTCGAAGCCGGTGTAAAGATTTTTGGTGAAAATCGTGTACAAGAAGCAAGGAACAAAATTCCCGCTCTCTCAGACCTTCCAATAGAATGGCATCTTATAGGACACCTTCAAAAAAACAAAGCAAAGTACGCAGTTAAAATGTTTAAACTCATTCACTCAGTCGATTCAATATCTTTGATAGAAGAACTTGAAAAAAGAGCTGCAAAAGAACATAAAATCCAGGAAATTCTTATAGAAGTTAAACTCTCCCCCGAAGAAACAAAGCACGGATGCAAAGAAGAGGAAGTACCACAACTAATAGAAAACATCTTTGAAAAAGAACACCTGAAACTCTCAGGATTTATGGTAGTTCCACCATACCTTGAAAATCCTGAAGAAGTAAGACCATATTTCCGTAAATTGAGAGAAATAAAAGAGTTTATGGAAAAAACTTTCGAAACCAAATTCCCCCATCTATCAATGGGCATGTCCCATGATTTTGAAGTTGCAATAGAAGAAGGGGCAACAATTGTTAGAATTGGAACAGCACTTTTTGGACCAAGAAACTATTGAAGGAGCCACAACATGGACAGAAAAACTATAGAAAGCCATGTAACAATGGAAGAGTACAAAAAAATAGTTGATCTTTTGGGAAGAGAACCTAACCTTGTTGAACTTGGAATATTCTCTGCCATGTGGTCTGAACACTGTTCGTACAAATCCTCAAGAATCCATCTATCAAAGTTTCCAACAAAAGCACCATGGGTTGTTCAGGGACCTGGAGAAAATGCAGGAATAATCATGGTTGATGAAGAAAAAGAAATATGTGCGGCGTTCAAAGTGGAATCACACAACCACCCATCATTCATAGAACCGTTCAACGGAGCAGCCACCGGCGTAGGAGGTATTTTAAGAGACGTTTTCACAATGGGTGCAAGACCTATAGCTTGCATGGACTCTCTCAGGTTTGGTGAACTTAACGACTCTAAAATGAAATACATCGTTAAAGGTGTTGTCTCCGGAATAAGTCACTACGGAAACTGCGTCGGTGTGCCAACCGTAGGCGGTGAAGCCTACTTTGATAGCTGTTATCAGACAAACCCTCTTGTAAACGCTTTTGCCCTAGGCCTTGTTGAAAAGAAAAAGATATTCTACGCAAGAGCTGCAGGAATTGGTAACCCTGTAATCTACGTAGGTTCTAAAACAGGAAGAGACGGAATACACGGTGCGACAATGGCTTCAGAAGAATTCTCCTCAGAAGAAGAAGTTGAAAAGAAGGTAAATGTCCAAGTTGGCGACCCATTTGTTGAAAAACTGCTTATAGAGGCATGCCTTGAAGCCATGGAAACAGACGGAATAGTAGCCATCCAGGACATGGGAGCTGCAGGTCTAACATCATCATCTGTAGAAATGGCCTCAAGGGGGAACGTCGGAATAAAGCTTGATCTTGATAAGGTTCCAACAAGAGAAGAGGGAATGACTCCCTACGAAATAATGCTTTCTGAATCGCAGGAAAGAATGTTAGTCGTATGCGAGAAAGGAAAAGAAGAGAAGATTATGAACGTGTTCAAGAAATGGGGTCTTGACGCTTGCGTAATAGGTGAAATCATAGAAAAACCTGTTATCAAGCTATTGTGGCACGGCGAAAAAGTTGCCGAACTTCCAATAGACATACTGACAGAGGAAGCACCTGTATATTATAGACCTTTTAAAATGCCTTCATACATAAAAGAAAATATGAAATACAATCCTGAAGAGATAGAAGAACCAAGAGACTACAACGAAATTACAAAGAAACTTCTCTCTTCTCCAACAATAGCAAGCAAACGCTGGATATACCAGCAGTACGACCACATGGTTCAGATTAACACCACTGTATATCCAGGATCTGACGCTGCGGTTTTAAGATTAAAAGGAACAGAAAAAGGAATAGCTATAAGCTCTGACTGCAACTCCCGCTACTGTTACCTTAATCCGTACGAAGGTGGAAAGATTGCTGTAGCTGAAGCGGCAAGGAACGTAGCCTGCAGCGGAGCAGTACCAAAAGCAATAACAGACTGCCTCAACTTTGGAAGTCCGGAGGACCCGGAAATAATGTGGCAGTTTGTAAAGTGCACCGATGGAATGGCTGATGCCTGTAAGATCCTTGAAACGCCCGTTATTAGCGGTAATGTGAGTTTTTACAACGAAACCGTTGTTGGTGACAGAAAGAGAGCCATATTCCCGACACCTACCGTGGTCTGTGTAGGTGTACTTGAAAACATTGAAAACAGAACAACAAAGGACTTTAAAGACGAAGGTGATGTCATTATCCTGTTAGGCGAAAACAGCGGTAACATCTCCGGAAGCGAATACCAAAAACTTGTAGAAGGCGAATTTAAAGGAACGGGACAGGCTATAGACCTAACTTTCGAAAAGAACCTCCAGAAAAGCATTGTAGAAGCAATATCCAAAGGCTTCATAAAAAGTGCTCACGATATATCCGAAGGTGGGATAGCAGTGGCTCTATTTGAATCTGCCTTTGGAAACGGTATTGGATTTGAAGTAAATATAGAAGATGATATAAGAACTGACTTCCTTCTTTTTGGTGAGGAACAGAGTCGTATAATCATATCTGTTTCCCCGGAAAACGCCGAAAAGGCACTTAAATTCTTTGAAAAGAAAGCCATCCCGGCTAAAATAATAGGAAAAACCGGCGGCGAAAATGGAAGAATAATGCATAAGAGCAGAGAAGTTATAAACATACCCTTAGTGGAAGCGCAAACCCTCTATGAGCAGAGTCTTGAAGAAAAACTCTGAAAAGATAGCTTTTTGGAAGGATTTTTTTCTCTACTATAAGGTTTCGCGGTTTATATTTTCATCATCACTGTTTCTAATTTTAATCTCCCTCTCTCTTTTGAGAGAGGGAATTATCATTTACAACGTTTATTCCCTCGGCGTTATCTTCCTATACTCAACCGTGTCTCTGCTTTCGCTCTTTTATCGAAGGGAAAACCCCTATGACTTTCTACTCGACATAATGTTCATATCTGCACTTATAAAGAGCAACATTCTCTACTGGGACTACACAGCTATACTCTATCTGTTTCCCATATTCTTTTCTGCTTTTTTCCTTGAATCTCCAATAACGGAACTGTTTCCTGTAATTTCGCTCGTAATCTACGGAATAACACTGTACACCACCAAAATGTACACCCTTCAGGATCTAACGATAAAACTTTTTCTCAACGGTGTTGCCTTTTTTGCTATATATATAGCTGGAAAAACATTTGCAAAGAAGATGACAAATCAAATGAGATACATAGCAGAATTAGAGGAAGAAAAGAAAAAAAATGAAGTATTCAAAAGGCTCTACCGCATAAGCGCAGATCTTGCTCACGAAATAAAGAATCCTCTCGCCTCAATAAAGGCAGCTGTGGATCTAATGTTTGAAACGGAACAGGTAAACAAAAACCTGTTAGAGGTTTTAAAAAGGGAAACAGAACGACTTTCATCAGTTATAAATGACTTTTTGATGCTTTCAAGACCTCTTGATGTTCATCAAACAGAAGTAGATATAAAAGAACTTATTAAACAGGTTGTTGAAGCAGTTAGATATGTATATCCTGAAAAAAAATGCAAATTGATACTTCCCGAAAGCAAAATAACTATCAAAATACCATACAAATCTTTCTACTCTGCCATCTCAAATGTGATTAAAAATGCATTTGAGTGGTCAAAAAAAACTGTAATAATTTCTGTGTCATACGAGAAAGGACTTCTCAAAATCTGCATAGAAGACGATGGACCCGGAATAAAGGACGAAGAGAAAGAAAAAATATTTGAACCATTTTTCACAAAAAAGAAAGAGGGTACAGGATTGGGACTGGCAATAGCCAAAAGAGTCGCCATTGAGTTGGGTGGAAGACTTACAGTCACCTCCTCCATTCATGGAGGCTGCGTATTTTGCTTTGAAATTCCTGTAGAGGGAGAAAATGAGAGCACTTATAATCGATGATGAAAAAAGTATAAGAGACATCCTTGGCATGATGCTTGAAGATTTTGATTTTGATATAGAAAAAGCAGGTAGCGTTCAGGAAGGACTGTCAAAACTCCAGGAAGGAAATTTCGATCTCATTCTCCTTGACCTGAGACTTCCCGATGGTTCCGGTATGGAAATTCTGCGAAAGCTCAGAGAAAAACGCATGAAAACAGAAGTAATAATAATCACAGCATTTGCATCATCAGAAACAGCGAAAGAAGCAATAAGACTGGGAGCCTTCGATTACGTATCAAAACCTTTTGATGTTTCTGAATTAAGACTAATATTCAGAAATGTTAAAAAGAAAATAGAACTTGAAAAAAAAGTAGAAGAATATGAAGATACTTACAAAGATTTCATAGGTGAATCGCCAAAAATAAAAAAAATAAAAGAATTTGTAAAGAAAATAGCCCCCTATGATGCAAACGTCCTCATCACAGGCGAAAGCGGAACGGGTAAAGAAGTTGTAGCAAGAACCATACACAACTTAAGCAATAGAAAGGCCGCACCGTTTATCGCAATTAACTGCGCATCATTACCATCTGAACTTCTCGAAAGTGAACTCTTTGGGTATAAGAAAGGAGCTTTTACCGGTGCAACAAGAAATAAAAAAGGCCTTATAGAAGAAGCAGATGGTGGAACTCTATTTTTAGACGAAATAGGCGATATGCCTCTTGCTCTTCAAGCAAAATTATTAAGGTTTTTAGAAGAGAAAACAATAAGACCAATAGGCGGGATAGAAGAAATAAGCGTCAATGTAAGAGTAATAGCTGCTACAAACCGCAATTTAGAAGAGAAAATAAATGAAGGCCTATTTAGAGAAGACCTATTTTATAGACTATCAACTATCACTATTAACCTCCCACCTCTTAGGGAACGAAAAGAAGATATCCCATTGCTTATAGAATATTTTGCAAAAAAACTGTCAAAAAAATACGGAAAAAAATTTAGAACCATCTCAAAAGAGTTTATAAATTACGTCATGTCGCTTCCCTTAAAAGGGAATGTGAGAGAACTAAGAAATATTGTAGAAAAAGCTGTGATACTATCAGACAGAGACATTCTTTCTTTACCTCTGAGCAATGAAGAGACAAAACCGCACAGAGAAATTGTAATTCCGGATGAAGGTGTCAATTTAAGAGAAATACTTGAAAACTTAGAAAAAGAATATCTGTTAAAAGCTCTAAAAAAAACAGGAGGAAAGAAAAAGGAGGCAGCTTCCCTCCTGGGACTTACATTCAGAGAATTCAGGTATAGATTATCCAAATACGGAATTTCATAATGGTAAGAAATTTTTAACAAAAGATTTTGAAGAGATTTGGAATATTGTTGACAGTGCATAGTCTCTCTGTTATTATTAGATGTAAAGTTGAAAATCCCAAAGCAGGAGGGTTGTTAATAATGAGAGGGAAATTAAAGGCACTCATCCTCTGCTCTGCGCTGATGGGTGCTACAACGGCTTACGGTGTAACCCTTACAAACTGCCCACCCTCCCTTACAAATGGAGGAAATCTTCCGAAGATAGGTCCGGAAGAAAAGGCTTTATTTACTAAACCGGTTAAGCCGCTCAAGCCAGCCGATTGTGGCGCCTGTCACTACAGCATCTACAAAGCAATGCAGAAGGAGGGTGGAAGGCACCGGTTCAACTGTACTATCTGCCACGAGAGATTCCACGAGTGGAGCCCCAAGAAAGGCGTGAAGGGCTGGGAAGAAGAAATGCCCAAATGTACAAGATGCCACGGTCTCTACCACGGGCCTTCTCTCCCGGATTGCATGAAGTGTCACACAGATCCACACGCTATCAAGAAGCCAATGCTTGTTACAACACCTTTCACAGGTTATGTTGGCGGAAAGAAATACCCTGGAACAGGGCAGCCTGAAAACTTTGTTGCAAAGAACTGTAAGGTTTGCCACGGTCCTATCTATGACCTTATGCAGGAAAAACCAACCAAGCACACACAGATTGGTTGTGCAGCATGCCACCACAGCACTCATGGCTACATTCCTCAGTGTCTTGAATGTCACCTTCCACACAGTCCTGAGCAGACAAATAACGACTGCTTTGCATGTCACCACAATCCACACTACCCTGTCAACATCACATACGGTAAAAATATACCGAATTCCCAGTGTGCTACATGCCACAGCTATGTTGCACACAATCTCGAAACATCTCAGACAAAACACAGAGAAGTCGCCTGCGTTGCTTGTCACCACAACAAGCACGGCTTCATTCCAAGATGCCAGGATTGCCACGGCGAATATCCTCACGGAAAGGCTATTGCCGAGAAGTATCCAAACTGCCTCACATGTCACATTACACCTCACGATCCGGCCTGCAAAGACAACCCCAAGCCAGACGATGTTCTCAAAGCAGAGTTTGCCAAAGAGAAAGCTTTACTCAAGAAGCTCAAAGCCTTCAGAGCAAAAGGTGGAAAGCTCAACTACATCAATCTCGAAAAGATTACAAAGTAACCTTTCCCATAGAGAGGGGGCTTCCCCTCTCTTTCCACATTATTCCTGCCGTCTCTTTTGCGCCGCATAGATTTATCGTATATAATCTTCCTCTGACCTTCCTTTATGTGGCAAAGAGGTAGACCTGAAATGCTTAAAAGAATCCGAGAAGACATCGCTGTTGTTTTCGAAAGAGACCCCGCCGCCAGGAGCGTTATTGAAGTTATAACCTGTTATCCCGGACTCCACGCAATATGGCTACACAGGATAGCACACTTCCTCTGGGAAAAGAAACTCAAGTTACTTGCAAGAATGGTATCCCACTTCTCAAGGTGGCTTACAGGCATAGAGATTCACCCGGGTGCAAAGATAGGAAGACGATTTTTCATAGACCACGGTATGGGCGTGGTAATAGGTGAAACAACCGAGATAGGTAACGATGTAACGATATACCATCAGGTAACCCTCGGCGGAACAAGTACTCATAAAGGGAAAAGACATCCAACAATAGGCAATAACGTTGTAATAGGTGCCGGAGCAAAGATACTTGGCCCGATAAAGATAGGTGATAATTGTAAAATAGGCGCCAATTCCGTTGTAGTAAGAGATGTCCCACCGAACTCAACAGTTGTTGGTATTCCTGGTAAAATAGTTAAGAGAGATGGAATACGTACAACCCGTGTTGATCTTGAACATGGGCAGTTACCCGACCCTGTTATGGAATCTCTAAGGCAGATGTTAGACATCATACACTCTCTTGAAGTAGAAGTAAAAACTCTTAAAAAGGAAACGAAGGGGGAAGAGTAAGTGAAAAGATTCTGGTTAATTATCATAACATTACTTATTTTTCCTGCATCAGCTTTTGCCAGGATTTTCTACTCTATTCAACTGTGCGCAAGAAAAAACATAGATGCAGCATATAAAACCCTAAAACAAACAGAAAAGTATCCCGATGCAAGGATAGATATAGTCGATGGATATTACAAGGTAAGGGTAGGCTTATTTAATACCTACGATGAAGCAAAAGAATTTCTTATCAAGAATAAAATAAGAAAGATATTTAAGGGAGCCTTTATTGCAAAAGTGGATGATAAAACCCTGCAAACAAGTATTTTCCCCAAAAAACATAACAAGAACATATTTAAAAATCCGGCAAATGCAACACAAAATAAAACAGAAAAACAACCGGCAAAAGTTTCAAATTCAGAAAATGCAACATATTCCGTTCTTCTCTACAAAACCAATAACAAAGAGAAGGCGATTAACTTTTTCAAAGGGTTACCCGACGAAATTAAAAAAGAAGCCTTTCTCTATGAGGACAACAACACATACTCTGTTAGAGCATTCTTGGTAAAAGGTTATAAAAAAGCAGCAGAAAAGGAAAAATCCATCGGATATCTTCACTTTGAAACCGAAATCAAACCCACAAAAAGAGAAAAGATAGAGAAAATTCCTGAACCTGAAAAGAAAATGATTAAACCCCGGATATCTACAAAACCCACGGTTAATTCACAACCAATGGTATCAAAAGCGAAAAAACCAAAAACAGTCGTAACAAAAGAAAAGAAAACTCCCATATACTTTATAGCTCTAATCCTTGCAGCAGCAATAGCCATTGTGATTACCGGACTAAAAGCATTTAAAGGCAAAGCAGTTTCAAAAGAAGCTGAAGATATGTATGATGTTCTCACGAAAGCCCTTGAAAAGGGAGACACAGCCCTTTTAAAGGAGATCGTGGTCCCGTATCTTGCAAGATATCCTGAAGATTTAAAAGCACAGGAACTTTATGCTATGGCACTTGAGAAAGAGGGAAGATATATGGAAGCAGCTGACATATACTTTGCCATAGCGGAGGTATTGGAGGGAAAAAAGCAGTTTGAAGAAGCTGAAAAGTTTAAAAAAAAAGCTGAGGAGTTAGTCAGCAGAGAATTCAAAAAGAAATAGTCCGGGCAGTCTGGAGTAAAAAATGTCTGAAAAGAGAGTTTATCTATTTGACGGAACAAGCTTTGCATACAGAGCGTTCTATGCAATAAAAGGGCTAACAACATCTTACGGATTTCCAACAAATGCAATCTACGGCTTTGCAAGAATGTTCCTTAAACTATTCAAAGAGATAAAGCCGGAATACGCTGCGGTAGCATTTGATGTAAGCAGAAAAACATTCAGAGAAAAAATATCAGCAGACTACAAGGCCAACAGAAAACCCACTCCTGGCGACTTCAAAGTACAACTTCCATACATAAAAAAGTTCCTTGAATGCTTCGGTGTACCGGTGATTGAAAAGGAAGGATACGAAGCTGACGATATTCTTGGAACAATAGGAAAAAAACTTGCAGAAGAAGGATACGAAGTAATAATTATCTCTCCCGATAAAGACATCAGGCAGTTGATTGAAGAAAACGTTCACGTACTTTCAATATCACCACAGAAAAAAACAGAAACTTTATACACACTTGAAACTTTCAGAGAAAAGTTCGGGTATGAACCGGGACAAATTCCCGATATTTTTGGCCTTGCCGGCGATACAAGTGACAATATACCGGGTGTCCCGGGAATTGGCGAAAAGACCGCAACGAAATTGATAAAAGAATTCGGTTCTCTTGAAAAGCTGTACGAAAACCTTGACAAACTTCCACCTAAAAGAAAAAAAGCCCTTGAAGACTATAGAGATCAGGCATTTATGAGCAAGAAACTTGCTACGATAGATAAAAACGTCCCGATAGACGTTGAACCCGGAAACCTAAAACTAAAAGATCCTGACGTCGAATGCCTATTTAAACTCTTTAAAAAACTTGAGATGAAATCCCTGATAAAAGAGATAAAAGAATTCTTCCCCAACATCCAGTTTCAGGGAAAAAATATAGAAAAAACACAAGAAACGGATAAAAAAAGTTTTTTAAATTTCCTTGAATCAGATGACCTCTTCTCAAAGAAAGAGTGTGCAATAGTAGTCAATGAAAATCTTTTCGCCTCTGTTGACAGACACTTCAGCCAGATAGATAGAGAAACTTTTAAAGAAATATGCAAAAGGAGTGGAAAAATATACACGTTTAACCTAAAAGAGCTTTATCATCTTACAGGAACAACCGGAAAACATAAACAGTTTTTTGATATATCTATAGGTGAATATCTTCTTAATTCTATTCAAAAAGACTATTCACCAGAAACAATACTAAAAAAATATCTCGAAACTTTAGATATAGAACCTGTTGAAAGATATTCTCACCATATAATAGACGTCGGAAAAAAGGTAATAGAAAACCTTAAAAGAGAAAACCTTCTAACTTTATACGAAAAGATAGAACATCCCCTTATAGAAGTTCTCTACTATATGGAAAAACGGGGTGTTTTATTTGATAGAAAACACATGGCAACCTTAAAAAGCAACTTTTTATCGAAAATGCAACGTTTAAAAGAAGAAATTTTTTCAATAGCCGGCGAAAGTTTCAATCTGAATTCACCGAAGCAGCTTGCAAAAATACTCTTTGAGAAACTTAAAATAAAACCTGTGAAAAAGACACGGACGGGATACTCCACAGATGTTGAAGTCCTCACAACACTTGCATTAAACGGCTATGAAATCGCTGAACTTATACTTGAATACAGAAAATATTCAAAACTGTTAGGCACATTCATAGACGGCATAACAAAACACATGGACGAAGAAGGCAGAGTTCACACAAACTTCATACAAACAGGAACAGCAACGGGAAGATTATCAAGTGCCGAGCCAAATCTACAAAATCTGCCAGTTTCTGACGAGATATCCAGACAGATAAGAAACGCAGTAATCGCACCAGAAGGATATAAACTGATCTGGGCAGACTACTCACAGATAGAGCTCAGAGTCTTAGCTCACCTTTCAGGCGACGAAAGGTTAGTTGAAGCCTACAAAAAAGATAGAGACATCCACACTGAAACTGCCTCCATACTCTTTGGAACTGAACCTGAAAATGTATCACCTGAAATGAGAAAAGTGGCAAAGATGGTGAACTTTGGAATCATATACGGAATGAGTCCTCAAGGACTATCCCAGCGACTTGGAATAGGATTTAACGAAGCGAAAAACTACATCGACAGTTACTTTGCAAAATTCCCAACGGTAAAAGAGTTTATAGAGAAAACACTATCGGAAGCTTACGAAAAGGGGTATGTCAGAACGCTATTTGGCAGAAAAAGACCTGTTCCGGAACTTAAAGCGAAAAACAAAAACATAAAGCAGTTTGGTGAAAGGGCAGCCTTCAACGCAGTCATTCAAGGAACAGCAGCCGATATAATGAAGATGGCAATGATAGCACTGTTTAAAGAGTTTAAAAATAAAGATAGCTTTCTAACTCTTCAGATTCACGATGAAATAATAATGGAAGCACCCGAAACCAGGGCAAAAAAAATAGAAAACAGAGTAAAAGAGATAATGGAAAATATTGCCAACCTTGACGTTCCCTTAAAGGTTGACATTAAAAGCGGGAAGAGATGGGAGTAGGCAGGCCCGTAAGCCGGGTTCTGTTTTAGAGAGCCATTTATCTAAGCGGCTTACCCGTCGGCATCGGGCGGGCAACCCTCAAACGCCGACCTATTCAGCCTTGCTCCGGGAGGGGGTTACCGTGCCCTCTCTCCTCGCGGAAAGAGGCGGTGGTCTCTTACACCACCTTTTCACCCTTACCCCGAAAATCGGGGCGGTTTATTTTCTGTGGCCCTGTCCGCAGCGTTTCCCCTGCCTGGCTCAACGCCAGCTCCCTGCCCTATGGAGCCCGGACTTTCCTCTTCCTTTAAAGGAAGCGGCTCTCCAGCCTACCTCTCCCGGCATATAGAATATAAGACTAATTAAAAGATTATACAATCTTATGGACGATTTATACGTGATATGCGATGGATATTAAAGAAGTATATAGATGGTGGGCCTGGGAGGACTCGAACCTCCGACCGTCCGGTTATGAGCCGGATGCTCTAACCAACTGAGCTACAGGCCCTTATTCGTTGGTGGAGCCGGTGGGATTCGAACCCACGACTTTCAGACTGCCAGCCTGACGCTCTCCCAGCTGAGCTACGGCCCCGAATCTACAAAACAGATTCGGCTATTATATAACAAATTTGGCGTCCCCAGGGGGATTCGAACCCCCGTCGCCGGCGTGAAAGGCCGGTGTCCTAGGCCGGGCTAGACGATGGGGACGCTTAAAATGGTGAGCCGCCCAGGACTCGAACCTGGGACCTACGGATTAAAAGTCCGTTGCTCTACCAACTGAGCTAGCGGCCCACGGTTAGCGTGGAATAATATAAGCTCAGGTATCTACAATGTCAACTGTTTGTACGAGTTCAATACATAGAGAACACCCGCATTTTCTAATATAATCCTCAGACGTCTCAGCGGGAGCCATATAACCTAAAGCATAATGAGGCCTCACAAAATTAATGTCACCACATAACTGTTCCAAGTCTGTTTAAGATTGCCGCCATCTGTGAGAAGCTTTTACGCTTTTAACAGGCTAATATTTTTTTTTCCTTTTTTAGGGTCTTTTTTAAGGTCGCGTCTGCACCTGATACGTAAAGAGAAAGGCTTCCTTCACCGGATATCTGATTTTTCTAAATTCCAACAGTGCTTTTTGTTTAGCTGGCTCTACCTTCAGGTAGAGCCAGCTAAAACTTATTCTGTTCTGGAAAGTATTTCTTTTGTGGCCTTCTTCTTCAGCAGTTTTAACTTTTGAAGTATTGAACCAAATAGAGAACCTGTTTCTTTCTTTCCTTCTATTGCCGTCTCAAGTTGCTTCAACTCTTTATCCAGTTCACTATAAGTTTTTTCGAAGTCGTAAGCATAGCCCAGAGCTTTTGCAAGTTCCAGTTCTTTCTGTGCTTCCTTCAGATAAGCCACAGCAAGTTTTCTGTTTTTCTTGCTCACCACTTTAGCCTTTTCAATTAAGGCTTCTGCTTTCACCATTGGTACTGGAATTACAATTTTTTGTATGGCTATACTGTCTCTTATGGCCATTAACATTCTTATAGCTTCTTCTTTTTTACCTTTATCTATCTCTTTAATTGCATCTTTCACAACCTTTCTATACATGGATAGAGGAAGATAAACATTTATAACATCTATCTCGTCAGACAGGGTGTTGAGCAGAGCTTTTGCATCTTGAATTCTTCCTTCCTTCAATAGTTCCTCTGCCTTTCTTTTAATTTTATCAACAGTTTTTACATCTCCCCTGAATTCTACAACAGCTATCTGTTGGTTGAGAGGAACAAAACCCATTCCCCTATTTTCTTTCATGTATGTTTCAACGTACTTCTCTGCTTCCATTAAAACTTGTTTTGCCTTTTCTGCTTTTCCTTCCTCAAGCAATTTTATTGCCTGGTCAACTTTTTCCATTGCCGTTAAAGCTGTCTTAAAAGAAGGTCTCATCCTTCTGAGAGATTCAACTTTTCTCTTTACGGCATTCATTGATGTTTTTTTTGCTTCCATTTTCTCTCTGGTTTCTGTGTTTATTTTCCAGAAAGAAGCTGATGATGTGCCGTGTTCAGACATCATACTTTCACTCATATTGCTCCTAGCACTGTTCCCCGTATTTTTTGCTCTTCCTCCGGATTTCATTGATGCTGCCAGTGCGCCTGATGGGGCAACAAGAGCAACTGCTAACAGGATAGACATAACTCTTCTCATCTTTTTTCCTCCTCCTTAGCGAAATATTTCATCTTTGCCTTTAAATTAGAAATTTTATAACAATTTTGCAAGTTTTAGGAATGTTTAGCGCAATCTTGCTGAATATTTTTCTTTAAAAAATCCATTTCAGGTTTGAAATCAAGTATCTCGTTATTTATGGATTTTCATAAAATTCTAATTTATAATAGAGGTGAACAATATGAAATCCATAGCTCTGGAATTGAATAACTGCATTTAATGTTTTAATACACTAAATAGCTCCATACCTTTCTTTCATTTCTTTTTCTATAATGATACCGGTAAATTTCTCAAGTTTCAATCAGAAATTCTTAACGTTTAGATGAGGTTTAGTGTGGGTGCGAAGGTAAAGGAATTCAGGGATTATCTGAAAGGGGAAGGGTACTCTGAAAATTCAATAGCTACTTATGTTAGAGCGGTTGAGAAGTTTTACCTGTTTTTAAAGTTTTACGGGTTTAAAGAGAGGAGTTTTGACGAGGATAAGTTGGTTTCTTTTTTATCTTCCACGTATAAGACGGCAGGGAGTATGAAAACGGCACTTTCCGGAATAAGGAAGTACCTGCACTTTGCCTTTGACTTTAAATTAACGATTTCCGTTAACGTAGAGGAAGACTTCAAGGATTTTGTTCTGATTAAGAAGGAGAAGCTCAAAGAATTTTTTGAAAGAGCAATGAAAAGTAGAAAACAAGGGATAAGAGCTGCCCTTATTATGATGCTCTATCTTGGCTTGAAACCTTCAGAGATAGCAAAGCTAAAAAGATTTTCCCTTAAGTATATTGATAAAGTTCCTGCTATTGATGAAGACAGGATCAAGAGGTTGTTGATAGATAGAGAAGTTGTGGAATCGCTAAAAGAGCTTGAGAAGGACGGTATTGTTTGTCTTTCAGTAAATCCGCAGAGTTTGAAAGTAACGTTTTTTAAGATAACCGGGAAAGACTTTTCTCTCAGCGATTTTAAGGAGAATTACGCTTATAGACTTATAGAAAAGGGGCTTCCGGTTGATATCGTTGTTGAATTTTCAGGACTCTCTTTAGATAGGGTTTCCTACCTCCACCGCTTTTTCACTCTCAAGAGCAAACAGGAGATTATCGGCGAAAAGCTTGCAAATCTTTGAAATGATAATGTCTCCATCTTGTTGACATACTGCTGCTTCGCCTATTTTACACAGTTCAAGTATAGCTAAGAAGTAAACTACAACTTCAAGTTTACATATAGATTCTTCCATAAGTTCAGAAAATCTGATTACTTCCCGTTTTTTAAGGAGTCTTCGTAACTTTTCTATCTTTGTTGATACTTTAAATCGCTCGCTGTTTAGTGATAACTTTGTCCCTTCATCTATATCTTTCTTTTCAAGGAGGTTCAGAAATGTCTCTTTAAGATCCTCTGCCGTATTGGCTATTTTGATTTTATCCTGAAATTGAAATACAATGTCGGCGGTATTGTTTGGGAACATTTCTGACTGAAGATTCTCCAACTCTTCTAACTTTTTAACACCTTTTTTTATCTTTAGATATTCCTCTATTGCCTGGACAATGGCCTTTCGTGGGTCGTAATCATCCTCTCTTGGAATGAGCATTTCTGACTTTATTTTTGCCAGCGTCGCTGCCATTACGATAAATTCTGAAGCTAACGGAATGTTAAGTTCTTTCATCGTTTCTATGTAATGCAGGAACTCTTCCGTTATTTCAGAAATAGGAATGTCGTAAATGCTCACTTCTTTTTTCTTTATGAGGTAGATTAGAAGATCAAGGGGCCCTTCGAAAAGTTCAAGGTCAACCCGATACATACGGTTAGCTCCTTATTGCACCGACGAGATTGGCGAACTCAGTTACTAAAACTTCAAGAACATCGTCAATTGAAATTATACCTTCTAACCTTCCTTTTTTGTCAACAACAACAACTCTTCTAATGCCGTAATCCCTGAATTTTTTTGTCAACGTGAAAAATCCACTATCAGAAGTTATTGTTATCAGTTCAGGAGTCATGACTGACTTTACAGGTGTATCGGGAGGTTTTCCAAGAGCCCTTATCGCTATATCTCTGTCTGTCACGATTCCAACAGGTTTGTCTCCGTCCATTACTACCAAGCTTCCAACGTTTTTCTCTTCCATCCTTTTTACTGCGTATTCAATAGGATCTTCTATATCAATGGTTATGACTTTCTTTATCATGATATCCTTTATTGGCATTCTCCCCTCCATTAAAGAAGGTTACCTTTCTTTAAATTAAGTAATTATCTTTCTTTTGTCACTCAAAGGGTTAAATTTTCCTGTGAGGTTCTTTTATCCTATCTGTTTTGAGTATAAAATAGCTTTTAACATTTCTTGAGTGGAGAGTGTATGTTTTACGGTCTTTTTTATAAATTACTTGGTATTAATATCTTTAAGTACATAACCTTCAGATTAGTATATGCAACTATCACGGCTATTCTTGCAGGCTTCTTTATATATCCAAAACTAAAGAAATTTCTTAATCATCTTCAATTTGAACAGGCGATTAAAGAGTACATGCCTGAGAATCACAAGAAAAAACACGTTCCTACAATGGGTGGAGTTCTAATAATTTCAGCTTTTCTTATATCAGTACTTTTGTGGAACAAGTGGAACAACCTTTTCGTCTGGCTTGCGATAATGGCAATATGTGGATTTGGTCTAATAGGTTTTGTTGACGATTATATAAAGGCTAAATTGAAGAATCCAGAAGGACTGTCAGAAAAGAGAAAGTTTCTTTCACAGATTATAGTTGCCCTTGCAATATCTGTGATTCTCTACGCTTCTGATTTTTCAACGGTTCTCTACTTTCCGGTATTTAAAAATCTTCACATGGATCTTGGAGTGTTTTTCATCATCTGGTCTGTTATAGTAATTGTTGGATCTTCAAATGCAGTTAATCTTACGGACGGTCTTGACGGTCTTGCGATAGGTCCCGTTATTACAACTTCCCTGGTACTTCTTGTCTATGCTTACGTTGCCGGTAACGTGAAGTTTTCCTCTTACCTTCACCTTCCGTATGTTGCTGGTGCTGGAGAGCTTTCTATAGTTTGTGGTGTCGTTATTGGCGCATCTCTTGTTTTTCTCTGGTTTAACGCCTATCCTGCGGAAGTCTTTATGGGTGACGTTGGCTCCCTTGCACTTGGGGCACTCCTTGGAACTGTGGCGGTTATCATTAAGCAGGAATTTATTCTTGCTATTGCAGGCGGTATTTTTGTTTTAGAAACACTCTCTGTGATTATTCAGAGGTATTACTTCAAGTACACGAGAAAAAAGTTTGGACAGGGAAAGAGAATCTTTCTCATGGCACCTCTTCATCACCATTTTGAGAAAAAAGGATGGGAAGAGCCAAAAATTACTGTACGTTTCTGGATAATATCTATACTTCTTGCCCTGCTTTCCTTGAGTTTTCTGAAGATAAGATAGTTGATTGACAATTTAGGAATTTGTTTTTACATTACAACCTCAAATTGGCCGGAGGGTTAGTTATGAAAGGGAACCAGTGTTTGACTAAAGAGCAACTTCAGGAGTTCAAGAAAATACTTGAAGAGAAAAAAAGGGAATTAATTGAGGATATCAAGAGAGGTATCCTTGAAGAGGCAAGTGCAGAAAGGGAAGTCGGTGATCTTGTTGATATGTCGACAGAGGAGATTTTAAGAACGTTCGAAATGAGAATAAGGGACAGGGAAGCCAAGTATCTTAAGAAGATAGAGAAGGCTCTTCAGAAAATAGAAGAGGGAACTTACGGTATTTGTGAAGAGTGCGGTAAGTGTATATCTTATGAAAGATTGAAACTGCGGCCTGTCGCAGAGCTATGCATAAACTGCAAATTGAAACAGGAAAAGCTTGAAAGAAAGTTTGGAGAAGAGTAATTTTATATAGGGGGCGTAAGCCCCCAATTATGCCCCCAACGAGCAGGCGGATGCGAATTCCACCTCCTCACTTTCATCAATCACCCCTCTAAAGTGAACGTCTTTTTCCACTCTTGAGGGCTTGAGCTTTTCTACGATGTAGTCAAAAGCCTTAAAGGCAAGTTCGTGTGCCCCGCATGTGTAAACGTCTATCGCTACGTATCCGTGTTCAGGCCATGTGTGGAAAGAAAGGTGAGACTCTGAGATCACAATTACCCCTGTTGCACCGTAGGGGTAAAACTGATGAAAGTGAGAAGACAGTTTGTTCAGTTTCGCTTCTTTTACAGCACCCTCAAAGATCTCAGCCATTCTATCGGCAGATTTGAGGATTTCCGGATCGCAACCGTAAAGGTCAGCTACAATGTGGACGCCGAGAGTCTTGGCCATTTCCACTCCTCCTTTAAGACGATTTTCGCAATCAAGGCTGGTTTGCCTCCTAAAGATTAGGTTTGCAACCTTACTATTATATGCTAAAAGGGAGGGTGTGCAATCTAAATTTTAAGGAATATTCCAGAAGGCCTGGTCCTTTTCTCTCTTAAACCTGTGGTAAAATTAATAAACCTTTAAAAGCTAAAGAGGTTGTATGAAAAAGGAAAACAGATTAGCACCGAGGCTGGAAGATTATCTTGAAACGATCTATCTCCTTGAGAAGGAAAATGGAGTAGCAAGGGTAAAGGAGATAGCAAAAAAGCGGAACGTTAAGATGCCAACGGTCACAGAAGTTCTGAAGAGACTTTCCGAAAGAGGTTATGTAAACTATGAGCCTTATGGACTTGTGAGAACTACGGAAAAAGGGAGAAAGTACGCAGAGGAACTTTTTGAGAAGCATAAGATTCTTGAGGAGTTTATGAGAGTTGTTCTTCATCTTCCTGACGAGATGGCTGAAGAGGAAGGGTGTCTGCTTGAGCACCATCTTAGTGCTACCACTATCAGCAGAATAGGGAAACTCACCAAATTTCTCAAAGAGAAAGGGTTAATAGATGAAATTGGAGATGAATATTGAGCCTTTTATAAAGGATAAAGCCCTTTTTCCTGTCTATGAAAAGGTAATGTCAGGTGAAAGGTTATCTTTTGAAGATGGTGTGAAGCTGTTTGAAAGCGATGATATCCTTACTATAGGGAAACTTGCCTCTATCGTGAACGAAAGAAAAAATGGAAAGCTTGTCTATTTTGTTGTTAACAGACACGTTAATCCGACCAATATCTGTATAGGAAACTGTAAATTTTGCGCTTTCAGAAAGAATAAAGGAGAACAGGAGGCTTACGAGCTCTCCATAGAAGAAGTTGTTGAGAAAGTGAAAGAACATGTTGATAAGGGAATAACTGAAATTCACATTGTTGGAGGATTACACCCCGATTGGAACTATGACTACTATATAAAAATGATAAAGGCAGTTCACGTGGCTTTTCCGTCTCTTCACATTCAGGCTTTTACAGCTGAAGAGATAGACCATCTTGCAAAGATAGGGAAGAAGAGCATTGAAGAGGTTCTTTCTGATCTTGTGATGGCAGGTCTTGGTTCTCTTCCGGCAGGTGGTGCGGAGGTTTTTAAGGAAACACTGCGAAAGAAGTTGTGTCCCGAAAAGCTTTCCTCTTCCCGTTACATAGAGATTCATAAAACTGCCCACAGGTTTGGATTAAAGAGTAACGCTTCCATACTTTACGGTCACGTTGAAACGGTGGAAGATAGGGTTGACCACCTTATTAGACTGAGAGAAGCCCAGGATGAAACGGGCGGATTTCAGGCTTTTCTATCGTTTGCGTACCATCCTGACAATACGCAGCTTGGTGGAAAGCCCACTACAGGTTTTGATGATTTAAAGATGCTTGCCGTTGCACGGCTTATGCTTGATAACTTTCCCCACATAAGAGCCTTCTGGATAATGTTAGGAGAAAAGCTTGCCCAAACTTCTCTCTTTTTTGGTGTAGATGATCTTGATGGGACAGTTATAGAAGAAGAGATAACGCATTCAGCAGGGGCAAATACCGGAAGTTACATGCCAAAAAGCAGGCTTATAAAACTTATTAAAGAAGCTGGCAGGATTCCCGTTGAGAGGGATACAGTTTATAATGTTGTCAATGTTTATCTGTGAGGTCTAAAGATGGAAGCATTTTCTTTCATAAAGGATAAAAATCTCTATTCAATTGCTGAAAAGGTTTTTTCTGGAGAAAGGCTCTCTTTTGCAGATGGTTTAAAGCTTTTTGAAAGTAACGATTTAAACGCAATTGGCATCCTCGCATCTTACGCAAATGAGAAAAAAAATGGGGATAAGGTCTATTTTAACGTTAATGTTCACATAACACCGACAAACATCTGTGTTGGAACGTGTAAGTTCTGTGCCTTTCGTAAGAATAAAGGTGATGAAAATGCTTACGAGCTTTCGATAGATAGAATTCTTGAAAAGATGAGAAACATGAATCTATCCGGTGTTACTGAAGTTCATATTGTTGGCGGGCTTCATCCTGAATGGGGATTTGACTATTACCTTGAAATGGTTAAAAGGATTAAAGAGGAATTTCCTGAAATTCAGATAAAGGCTTTCACTGCTGAAGAAATTAAGCATATAGCAGGGAAAGGTGGAAAAAGTATAGAAGATACACTTATATCTTTGAAAGAAGCAGGACTTTCATCGATGCCAGGTGGAGGCGGAGAGATATTTGACGAAGAGATAAGACAGAAATTGTGTCCCGATAAGATTTCTGGTGAAGAGTATTTAAACATACATAAAACTGCTCATAGATTAGGTATAAAGACCAATGCAACGATGCTTTTTGGTCATGTTGAGACCTATGCCCACAGGGTTGACCACCTTATCAAACTGAGGGAAGCTCAGGATGAAACGGGCGGATTTCAGGCGTTTATTCCTCTGGCTTTCCATCCTGTGAATACAGAGATAGAGGGGGCAGATTACACTACAGGTGTTGATGAGATAAAAACGCTTGCCATATCAAGGCTTATGCTGGACAACTTTCTCCACATAAAGGCTTACTGGATAATGCTTGGCGAAAAAATATCTCAAATGTCACTCTTTTACGGCGTTGATGACCTTGACGGGACGGTTGTAGAGGAGGAGATAACGCAGGCTGCCGGTGCCAGAGCTGGTGAGTACATGCCAAAATCAAGATTGGTAAGGTTGATAAAAGAAGCGGGAAAAACGCCTGTGGAGAGAGATTCTCTATACAACGTTATAAAAGTATATTGAGAGGCAGGTCGAACCTACCTCTCTTTAAGAGCTTTTGCGCCTATATCTTTTCTATAGTGCATTCCTTCAAAGTGTATTCTGTTTACTGCTGCGTAAACGTTGTCCATGGCTTCCCTGATGTCTTTCCCCATAGCTGTGACGTTTAGAACTCTTCCTCCGTTTGTTACCAATTTTCCGTCTTTTATAGCTGTTCCTGCGTGGAATACAACAACGTCGTCAATCTTTTCTGCCTCTTCTATGCCTGTTATCTCTTTACCTTTTTCGTATTTTCCGGGATATCCTCTGGAAGCAAGAACAACACATATGGCGGTTCTTTCGTCCCACTCGATCTCCTCTATCAAGTTACCTTCGATTGTTCTTTCACACAGTTCAATCAGATCTGTTTTCATTCTTCTCAAGATAACCTGTGCTTCAGGATCGCCAAATCGGACGTTAAATTCGAGAACCTGAATGCCTTTGTTCTCTGTAACCATTATTCCTGCATAGAGTATTCCTTTAAATGGTGTTCCCCTTGCTGCCATTCCTTTTAGCATAGGTTCTATTACTTTCCTTTTCACTTCCTCTTCAAGTTCTGGTGATAGAACAGGCGCCGGAGAGTATGCCCCCATTCCGCCAGTGTTTGGTCCTTTGTCGCCGTCAAAGACTGCTTTATGGTCCTGTGCAGGGGCAAGGGGTATGTAGCGTTCTCCGTCGCTTATTACAAGGTATGAAGCCTCTTCACCTTTGAGGCACTCTTCTACAACAACTCTGTTGCCTGCGTCTCCAAACACTTTGTCCACCATTATCCTATCTATGGCTTCAAGTGCCTCTTCGATAGTTTGGGCAACGACTACACCTTTACCGGCTGCAAGCCCATCAGCCTTTACCACGATAGGAGCGCCTTTTTCTTTTATGTAGGATTTTGCTTCTTCTGGATTATCAAAGATTTTAAATTCTGCAGTTGGAACGCCGAACGCCTTCATCATCTCTTTTGAGAAGGCTTTGCTCCCTTCGAGTCTTGCCGCCTCTTTTGAAGGACCAAATATCTTTAATCCTCTTGATTCAAATTCATCAACGATGCCGGCAACTAAAGGAGCTTCCGGGCCAACGACAGTAAGGTCTATCTTCTCTTTTTCAGCAAAATCAGCAATGGCTTTAATGTCAGCAGGGTCTATCTTTATGCATTTGGCTATCTGTGCTATTCCAGGGTTTCCAGGGATTGCGAAAATCTCTTTAACACGGTCGCTTTTTGATATCTTCCAGGTAAGAGCGTGCTCTCTACCACCGGAACCTACTACAAGAACCTTCATTGCCTCTCCTTAACAATCTGGTTTAGGCAAATTATAGCAGGTTTTTAGACTCTCTGTTTGTGTTAAAATGAAAACGGATACAACCTGTGATAAGAGGTATTGATGAAAAGAGAAAAGCTGACGTTTGCCCTACCAAAAGGAAGATTGTTGAAAGATGCTGTTAAGTTACTTTCAGAAGTTGGTATTGACGCTTCGTCAACCCTTGAGAAGACACGTAAACTTATCTTTGAAAGTGACGAATTCAAGTTTATCCTGGTTAAGCCCATGGATGTTCCAACCTACGTCTATTACGGAGCGGCAGATCTTGGTATAGCGGGTAAGGACGTTATAGATGAGAAAGGGCTGGAAGTGTATGAGCCTCTTGATTTAAAGTTTGGTTTTTGTCGTCTGTGTGTTGCGGAACCTGTTGATATTGCGGAACCTTACGATATTGAGAAACTTTCTTTTATAAAGGTGGCTACAAAATTTCCAAGAATAACCGATAAATATTTCAGAAGCAGAGGTGTTCATCCAGAGATTATTGAGCTTTACGGTTCTGTTGAAATAGCACCGCTGCTTGGTTTGAGTGAGCGGATAGTTGACCTTGTTCAGACGGGAACAACTTTAAAAGCCAATGGCCTCAGAGAAGTTGATACCATATTGATATCAACGGCAAGGCTCATAGTGAACAGAGCCAGTTTAAAGACAAAGTATGACAAGGTTAAACCGATTATCGATGCTATTAAAAGGTGTATTTAAGCGGGGGAATGGTGGATTACACGGTTATTGGAAATTCGCCTGTTAACTATCTTTACATTCCTGAACGTTTGCGGGAAGTGGAAAATAAGAAATATCATCAAGAAGATACCTTTAAAGTCCTGCCTAATACAACGTTTTACATTGTTTCAAATTATCTTAAAAAGAATTCTGTTGTTCTCGATGTTGGGTGTTCTTCAGGATATTTTGGTAAGTTCCTCATAGACACTTTAGGTGCAAAGGTTTATGGGGTTGATATTGATGAGAAAGGCTTATCCATTGCAAAGGAAAGAGGTTACTCCGATGTTTACAAAATAGATTTGGATAATGATATTGAGACTTTTGGGTCCGTATTGGATGATGTTAAGCCAGATTACATATTGTGTCTTGATGTTGTTGAACATTTAAAAACCGCAAGCTTTTTCATGAAAAAGCTACTAAGATTCTTGAAGAAAAATGATTCAGAGTTAATTGTGAGTATTCCGAATATTGGTCATATAGATATCATTTACAATCTGCTTATGGGAAGGTTTAACTATTCTTTACTGGGAATTCTTGATAATACACATTTAAGATTTTTCACGAGAAGCTCATTTAAAGAATGGATAAAATTGATAGCAGAGGATGTCGGCTTGGAGTTAGACGTTTGTTTGATCGGAAAGACAGAAGCTCCATTTTGCTTAAACGAAAAGGAAAGAAATTTTAATAAAGACATATCGAGACTGCAACATATGGCAAAAAGAGTTAATAACGATGACCTTTTTACGGTTCAATTTGTTTTTTCCATAAAAAAGAGGGTGTAATATGGGGAACGCATGGCTAAAATCAGTGTTGTAATTCCTACATATAACAGACCTGAGTTTTTAAAGCAGGCAATAGAAAGTGTAGTTAATCAAAGTCGAAAACCAGATGAGCTTATAATTTTAGACGATAACCCGGAAACTGTTAAAAACGAAAAGGTTGTTTTGCCGTTTGTTGAGAAATTTTCCTTTATTAACTATGTGAAAAATAAAAAAAATCTTGGTGTTGTAAATAATTATAAAAAAGCTTTTGAGATTGCTTCAGGTGATTATGTTAAGTTGCTATCTGACGATGATATTCTTCATCCTGATGCACTGCTTCTGATGGAAAAGGTGCTTGACGAGAATCCCGATTGCACAGTTGCGGCTTCTTCAAGGATTATGGTGGATGAATCACTTCGTTTTAAGCAGCTTCTTTCTTTGGAAAAGTCTGGAAAGTTAGATGGGAAAACTCTTATAGTTGATTCACTAAAGCGGGGAGAAAATATCGTCGGCGAATTTTCTGCCTTATTTTTCAGGAAAGCTCTTGTGGATATAGACTTTTTTAGATTTAAAGAACTTAACATAAGGGCCAATGCCGATTGGTATTTATGGATGTATCTTGCTTCAAAAGGTAGCGTTTATTATTTTGATAAACCCCTTGTTCTTTTTAGATATACTGAGAAAAATGACCAGAGCAAAATAGATGTATTTATTTCTGGTGTAAAAGAAAAGCTACAATTTTTGACAAATGAAGATTTTCATAGCCACTTGGGAATAAATTTTCCCCTTTCCTATCAGGTAAAAGCTTTTGCCAGAATGTCTAAGGACTTTAAAAAAATTTCAGACATGGTAGTGAGAAATGCTCTGTATGCTAAAAAATTTGATAGTGAATGGAAAGGTATAAAAAATAGATTTTTTTTCTGGCTTAATAAGATAGAAAAAAAGATACTTCAAAAACGTTCTTCAGTTTCTGTAATTATCGTTACTTATAATTCTGAAAAATACATTTATAACTGTCTTAAATCGCTCTTGAATACTTTAAATGCAGAAGATGAAATTGTTGTTGTAGATAACAATTCAGAAGACAAAACAGTAGAAATAGTAAACAGTATCGCTAAAGAATCTCCGATTTCCATTAAACTTGTATCTTTTCAGGAAAACCTGGGTTATTCAAGAGCAGTTAATGAGGGGATCAAACTATCAAGCAGGGATTTCCTTGTGTTTTTGAATCCTGATACCCTTGTAACAAAAGGTATGTTTGAAAATTTACTTTCTGCTCTGGAAAAGGAAAATGTAGGTGCAGCGGGACCGCTCAGTGTAAATGTTACATACACCCAGCATTTTTCAAGGTATTTACCGGTTCTGGACTACCTAATGTCAGGTAAAGAAATTCTTGATTACAGGGAAGCTATTGCAGCATTTTTAAGTAATTATTTCGAGGGTACTTTAATTGACACTAAACTTCTGATAGGTTTATGTCTTGCTGTCAGGAGAGATGTTGTTGAAAAAATCGGTGGTCTTGATGAAAATTTATTCTTGGGAATGGATGACTTTGAATTTTCCTGGCGCCTGAGAGAAAATGGATATAAGTTGAAAATTGTTCCTTCAGCATTTGTCTATCATTTCGGGCATGCATCGTTTAGAACTATACCTGAGAAAAAGGCCAGCAAATATCAGGAAGATGCCGTTAAAAATTTATGGGAAAAATTGATTGTCCACTATGGTTTTGGAAATGTTCCGTGTATAGATGAATTGTGGAACATAAATAGAGCTGTCTTCCCTGTAAATTTTCCTCAGAGGAAATATAACTTCATGTTTAACTTTTCCCGTAAAGAAAAAGGAGAAAATTGGTTTAAGAGAAAAGGCCGTTTTTTAATTAAAAATCCGGAAGTTGCAATTGTTACGGTTTCTTACTTTTCTTCGGAGGATATGGTTCCTCTCTTTGCTTCTGTTAAGAAATCTTCTTACCCTGTAAAGCTTATCGTTGTTGACAATTCAGAAAATGATGCTGAGTTTGAAAGGCTTGTTAAAACAGCCGTTTCTGTTTTTGGCAAAGAACAGGTCAGACAGTGTTTGCCCGGGAAAAATGCAGAAGGGCAGGTTGTTGTTATAAAAAACAGCAATACTGGTTTTGCAGGTGGGGTGAATTTAGGTGTAAAGTCTGCTATGGATAGAAATATTCCATTTATCTGGATTTTAAATCCGGATACGGTCATAGCACCTAATGCGGTGTTTGAACTTTTGAAAGCTTCTATATATACCGGTGTTCCGGTTGTTACATGTGAAATCAGGGATATGGAGAACCCTTCAAGAGTGCAGTATAATGGTTATATTGTTAATTTAGGTGGCGTAAAAGATAGAGCTTATTATGTGAAAAAGGTTAGATATTTAAGCGGTTCAAACATTTTCTGTAAAAGTGAAGTCTTTGAAAAGGTTGGATTTTTGAAAGAGCATTATTTCCTTTATTTTGAGGATAATGACTTTTTTGAAAGGCTTCTTCAAGCCGGGATTCATCCCATTTACATACCTTATACATTTATACTCCATAAAGGTGGTACTTCAACAGGGAGATTCCTCGAGAGTCCTGTTTCCATGTATTACTTTGTAAGAAGCATGCTTTATTTCTATAAAGAATTAAACAGGGCGTTCCCGTTTTCAAATATTTTAAGTTTGTATAAGTCATACTCTTATGATAAGCAGCTGTTGCGAAGTATTATAGAGGCAGTTTATGATTTCAGTAAGAACATTACGGGCAAGAAAGAGTTTTCATTTCTTAACCCTTCAGTGAAATCCAAGAGTGTTCATACGGATGAATTTTTGAAGATTTCTATAAATTTTACAATAGATTACCTGAGAAATTTTTTAATTTTGAAACCGAGAAAAAGTGTAAAGTTTATAGAGTTTTTATCTCTTGTTGAAAAGAAGGAGCTGCTTTATGGTTGAGCTTGATGAAAAAACCATAAAGATTGCTGATAAGATTAAAGGTAAAAAGTTTTTCAGAAAAATCCTGCAAAAGATATCCCGAAAGAGGTTAATTTTTACCGTTACAACAGGCAGGAGTGGTACGGCTTATCTTTCAAATCTTTTAGCTTCTTTTGATACAGTGGCTTCTTTCCATGAGCCTGATCCAAATTTCGCTATAGTTATGAGAGATGTTCAGAAGCTTCCGCATTTAGCCATTCGATTTCTTTTCGAAAAGAAGTTACCTGTTATTGCTTCTATTGATAAACCTATATATTGTGAAACAAGTCACCTTTTCTGTAAAGGATTCTTCTTTCCTCTACTTGAACTGGGCGTGCTTCCTGAGATTATAGTTTTGAAGAGGAACAGAAGAGCTGTAGCAAAAAGCCTCTTTGAGCTTAATACCATCCCGGGAAGAACTTCTGTTGCTCTTATGTTCTATTTAAAACCTGATGATAGGGTTTATTTGCCAGTAAATAACTGGCAGAAACTTCATGATTATCAGCTGTGCTACTGGTATTGTCTTGAAATTGAGAAAAGAATGGAAATTTATTCTAAAGAAATAAAAAATAGAGGAGGCAGAGTTTATGAAGTTAATCTTGAAAATCTGTTAGATATAAAAGATGTTGTTAAATTTTTCGAGAGTCTAAATCTTACAATTTCGGAAAAAAGCCTGGCGAGTCTTAAATCCAGAGTGGGTACTCCTGTCAATACCAAAAAGAACATTAAGATTAGAAGTCTGTGGCAGGAATTAAATGAACAGGCTGTTTTAGAGATGGAAAAAGAAATAGAAGAAATCGCATATCAGGGAGGAAGTTATGAATAAACAGGTCGATGTTCTTATTATTTCTTCGGATGTTGTAAATCAGGAGTTAATAGAATCTTTAAATGAGAACGGCGATTTTATTTCTGCTGTGTTCGTTTCTGGAAGTGAGAAAGAATTTTATTCTAATCTTGATTTAGATATAAACTTTCTAAATCTTGATTCTTCTAATAAAGGCTTCTTAAGGAATAGGCTACTTGAAGCTTCTAAATCGCGTTATGTTTTGTATATTTCAGAAAGCACATCTCTTGATGATGATACGCTGGAAGAGCTGTTTTCAGCTTTTGAGGAAAGACCCGATGCCAATATAATATATCCCAACGAAGTTATTTTCTGGGGGGATGAGGAAACTGTTCGTAACTTTGATGAATATGCCGGAAGAGAGCTGGAACTTCTTCAGTCTTTAGCAATAGAAAATATGCTACCGGAGTTTGGAGTAATTGTTGATGCTAATTTTTTAAAAGAAAAAGGTGGTTTTGATGAGAGATTCTGGGATTACGAGTTCTATGATTTCATTTATAAACACATAAAGGACATCAAGTTAAAGTGGGCTGAATTTGCATTTGTAAATTCTACATTGCAAAGCAGTTTCATAGATACTTCCTACAGGAGCCTTGCAGTAAGGGAAGTGATTAATATTTATGACTGGAAGAAGGAAATATTTCCTTTACTTGGATGGGATAACAATGAAAATGTTGCCCTTGCAACGGCCAATACAATTATAGGAGATAGGATTGCTTCCTATATTGATTTTCTAAACGCTTCAGAATTTTACCGCCGTTCTCTCTTCTGCTTTCACAATACAGTTTCTCTTGGAAAACTTTTTGATGTTTATCTTTTAATGGGAAGGTTTGATGATGCTTTTGCCCTTCTTGGTGAAGGTTTTTCAGATGATGAAAAAAATGAAAGGAAAGAACGGTTAGAAAATGTCAAGAAAATTATTTCAGGTCTCGAGGAGGCAGTTGAAAAAGGACAGTTGGAAGAAGTTATTGCTGTTATGAATGAGGTTGCCAGCTATTATAAGGGTGCCCCTATACATAATATCATGGGGGTTATTGCTTACCTAAAGGGAAATTTTGAGGAAGCTTATAAATTTTTCTTTAAGACTGTGACAATGAATCCTCTTGAAAAGGATTATCTCATGAATCTTACTGATATGGCTAAAAAACTTGGAAAAGAGCAAGAGGTCATTGGCCTTATAGATAGACTTGTCAAGCAGGGGTGATTAATGATATCTGCGTGTGTGATAGCCAAGAATGAAGAGAAAAATTTGCCACGCCTCTTGAAAAGCTTAAAAGGAAAGTTTGAAGAAATAATTCTCGTTGACACAGGTTCTACTGACAGAACAATAGAAATTGCAAGGTCCTTCGGCTGTAAAGTGTATCAGATAAACTGGACTGGATTTGCTGATGCAAGAAATTTTGCAGTATCAAAAGCTAAAGGTGAGTGGATATGGCATTTTGATGCCGATTTTGAGATAGATGAAGAAGAATTCATAAAAGCAAAAAGGCAGCTTCTTCTGTTGGACGAAAAATATAACTCTGCAGATGTAATTATTGAGAATTACAATATAGACGGGACAATTCGTTCCTATTCTTCTCACTGTTTTATTCACAGAAACAAGCCTGAAATAAAATGGAAAGGAAAGGTTCACGAGTATCTCGAAAATGCAGCATTAACATTTGGTCTCAATGTTAAGGTAAAGCATTTTGGTTATGAAGATGATGCTGTGCTGCGAAAAAAAGCTTTTCGAAATATAGAACTTCTGGAAGCAGAAATTGAGGAAATAGAAAAAAAAGAGGGGGCAAATTCGCCAGAATATGCTTACAAGCATTTTTACCTTGCTCAGTCTTACACTGTTCTTGGTTTTTCCGATCCGAAATATTTTAAAAAAGCTATAGAAACTGCAGAGAAATACTTTTCTCTCAGAGGAAATCTCAGTGAAACCAACATTTTTGATGTTCACATTTACACCTACATAGTGGAAGCTCTTATAAAGATAAACAGGTATGGTGAAGCAAAAAAATACCTCAAAGAAGCGCTGTTGTTAAAACCCAGATATGTTGATTTTCTCTTTTTAAAGGCCTGTCTTGAAGAGCTAACGGAAAACCTTTCTGCCGCTTTTAAAGGATACTGCGACTTTCTTTTTGAAGTTGATAGTTTTATAAAGGATAATCCATTCAAAAAGGTAGATGGATTAACATTTCTCTCTGACAAAGCTGTGCATGCCTATCATGTTGCCTCTGAAAAGATACCCGAACTTTTCTGTAAATTAGATTATGCTTTAACCGAAAGAGAACACCTTGAGAAGCTGTGGCAAAAAGAAAAGGGCCTTTACACTGGAATAGCACTTGCAAGGGTTTTAAAATTAGTCGGAGAAGATGAAGGAAAGATATTGAAGAAACTTTACAGGGTTTACAATAGTAACTACCTCGTCCATTTCGAAATGGGAAACTTTTATCTTGCTAAAGGACAACCTGACAAAGCTGTAAAATACTTTTCAAGGGCTTTGGAGTTAAATCAGAATTTTGTGGTTGCCAAAGCCTTCCTCGGCTATGCCAGGATGGCTGCTGGCAGTTCAGATACAAAAACACTGATAGAGGCTGTTTCCTCTCTAAAAGACTACTTTGAGAGAACAAAAAATATCTCTGTTTTACCTCTTCTAAAACGGTGTCTTCAGCTTCTTAAAGATATAAAAACAAAAAAGTGATATAAAAAAAGAACAGCTGTCTCCGATAATAAAAATAGAAAAGTTAAAACCCTATGGGAGGTAAGAGTCATGGCACTGCGAATTAACTACAACTTTCAAGCGGACTTTACCCACGCTAATCTTTTAAGGACTGAAGCAAGTATGAACAAATCTCTTGAAAGATTGGCAACAGGTTACAGAATTAACAGCGCGGCGGATGATGCTGCAGGTCTTTACATTGCTGACCAGCTTAAGACGTACGCTGTGTCCCTTGATCAAGGTATCAGAAATGCTCAGGATGGTGTAAGCATTGCTCAAATTGGTCAGGGTGCGTTAAGTGAAGTTTACAACATTCTTAACGATGTAAAATCAAAAGTTATCCAAGCTTCAAACACCCTTGACACACAGGCAAGACAGGAAATTCAGCAGGATATCAACCACCTTATTGATTCTGTTTCAAAGATTTTTAGCGATACAGAGTTTAA